>NZ_JBIDAK010000045.1:0-48817 GCF_043202455.1 Kitasatospora sp. NPDC048194 | reverse complement strand
CAAGATCCTTGGCTGGAAGACCCCGGCCGAGGTCTTCGAGGAGCAGCTACGCTCACTACAACAGCCCGGTGTTGCAACGACCGGTTGAACTCGCCGAATACAGCAGCCAGGCCTACAACGAGCTGTGCGACCGTCTCGGCGTGGTCCAGTCGATGGGCCGGGTCGGGTCGGCGCTGGACAACGCCGCCGCCGAGAGCTTCCACTCCACGATCAAGGTCGAGTACATCCACCGGCACCGCTTCGCCACCCGCGCAGAGGCCCGCTTGAAGATCGCGACCTGGATCGCCGACTTCTACAACACCCGTCGCCGACACAGCGGGGCCGGCGGACTGCCGCCCGTGGAGTTCGAACGGATCATCAGCAAGGCACGAGCCGAGGCCCATCAGGAGGCCCAGGCCGTTTAGCGAGGACTCCACGATTACTGGGGATTGACACTTCAGTTCCCGACCCGCGGTCCGCAGCGCTCTTCGGACCCACTGCGCGCGATGCGCGGGGGCGATCCCCGGGGGCCCGGTGAAAGGGGCCTGCCGAGGCGGTGAACATCGGGAGCCGAACACTGCCGGCGATGGCAAGTAGAGACCCGGGGGATCGGCGTCCGGTGAAACATCAGCTACGGAGCTTCCCTTCGATCGTGTGCTGTCTCCCGGTGTGTCGGGATGAGCAACGGAGACGGAGGACAGCCTGCCGCTGAAAGGAGACCGCGGGCTCGGAGGGTTCGCGGCTCTCGTGCTGTCGACAGGTGGGGGTGTGGTGGTCGCGCTGGATCCGCTCGGGCCGGTGCCGGACCGGGAAGCCGTGGTGGCCCGGTTGATGGACCTGGAGGCGGGGTGAGGCAGGTCGGCGACGGCCGTGCTTATCGCTTCCGGGGTGACTGGTCGAAGAACCTTCGAGAGTGAGCGCTTGAGCATGATCAACGGCCAGGTCGGGGCGGCTCCGCACCTCGAGGAAGCCCAACGCGTCGCCAGAGCCCCCAGTGCCTCCCACCCACAGCTGCGCTGCTTCACCCATAACCGGCTCCTCGCGCGCCCGGCTGTCACCGGCTACGGCGACGCATGGCTGCTGTACCGGTTCCCCCAGCTCGTCCACCGCAAGGCCAGCCCCACTGGCGCCGTCCTGGCCTGACCGAAGCGAAAGGGCTCGTCTCCTGCGGGAGACGAGCCCTCGTATTTCCAGAGCCGGACGTATGACTCGGGGAGCGCCGATTCCATCCTGGCCGGCGCCACCTGCCGGCAGAGGCCCCGGTGACTCGCAAGCCTCAGAGTCCAGCTCGCGGCCGCGTGGCTGAAACGGCGGTCTCGCCCGTCTGGGGTGGCTCGATCTAGCGAGGTGCCCGGTTGTCGGTCGCCAGCACGTCGCCGGGCACCGTCGAGCCCACCTGGCGCCGCAGCGCGCCGATCGCCGGATCGGAGATGGAGACCGTGAGCCGGTAGTGCGGCTGGCCGGTGATGGTGTTGTGTGAGTCAGTCGGCGCCACCAGGAACTGCTGGAGGGCGAAGCCGTCGACATCCGGGCACAGGGCCTCGGCGGGGAGGGTGACCTGGACGGAGGCGCCGCTCTCGGGTGCGACGTGGACGGTGCCGCCCGCGTCTGACGGGGCGTCTTCGTCGGGTGTGAGTGGGAGCCCGTGGGCCCCGGCGACCAGGCCGTCCGGGCCCTCGATCTCCACCGCCACGCCCTGCGGGCCGAGCGGTGCGGACAAGTCCAGCGCACGGTCGCCGGCGCCGGGGCCCGGGCCGAGCCCCAGACCGATGGTGAAGTGCCCGGGGTCCTTCTGCGAGGTCCGTGAGAACCCGTAGGAGCTGAGGACGAGTTGCGGTCCCGGCGGCGGGGCGTCCGACTGCGCTCCGGCGGCGAAGCTGAAGGACGCGGGCGCCAGTTCGAAGTGGTGGAAGCCCTTGGTGCCGCACCTGGTGCCGTCGGATACCCCGCCGCCGGGCAGCGCGACGTCCGCAGCTGGCCTGGGAGATACGGGCACGGCCCACGGGTCGCGCGCCGGCCGACGGCTGCCGTTCAGCAGACCGGCCGGGTCCATCCCGACCGCGACGGCCAGCAGCGCCGCGAAAGCGCCGGCTGCGATCAGCGCGGTGCGCCGGTGTCCGGGCCGCATCCACCGCCAGCGGGCCGCGCCGGGGGTCGCCCCGGGCGCCCAGCGGCGGCCACCCGGGTCCACCGGCGGCCCCTGCCGCCACCGAGGGGCGAGCATCCGGGTCCGGGCGGTCGGCTCCTTGACGGCGGCGTCCTTGATGAACCGCTCGTCCAGGACGCGCCCCTCGAACGGGTCGGGTGTCGCCCGGCCCGGCGCTATCGGCTCCGGCTCACGGGAAGGGGGCTGGTGGGGTTCCTCGGGGGTCGGCACGGCGCCAGTATGCCCGCCCGCTCGGACACACCGACCGGCGAAGTGGCTCGGAACGCCTCGTGGCTTGGACACCGACGATCACTCAGCCCTCGGGCGTCGCGCTCGGCATGATCTGGTCCAAGCACGCCAACGCGTGGGAGCGCGCTACGCCTACGCCCGGGCCTGGGCCGGCCAGCGCGGGCACCTGGCGATCCCGGCGACGGAGAAGCTGGATGGCTACGCGGTGGGCGCGTGGATGCGCCGCCAGCGCAAGGCCGAGGCCCTCGGCGCCGGCCACGCAGGGAAGCTGGACGCGCGGGACGAGCTGTGGCGCCTGGAGCCGGACTGGAACCGCTCCTACCGCCGTCTGCTCGCCTACCTGGCCGCCGGAGGCACCCTGGACGGCCCGGCCAATCGCACCGGCCTGGGCGACGACCTGGCGTTCCGGCCCGGCGCGTGGCTGCGTAAGCAGGACCGGGCGCGTACCGACGGGAAGCTGACCGAGCAGCAGACGGCGCTTCTGGACGCGCTCAGCCGGCACGCCGAGACCGTCGTCGGCTGACCCTCGGCCGCCCTTGGCCTCGTTGTCCCGGACTGCCCCGTCGCGGCGGGCTGCGGGGGAGGAGACGGGTGCGCGTATCCGGGCTTGTCCTGGGCTGTCGGTGCGGCTCTCGTACCATGGATGGCCTTGCTTGGAGTGTGGGGGTGGGGGTTGGACGGCGGCTACAAAGTCGACGTGAAGGCGCTGGTCGAGGGGTCATGGCAGCTGCATCAGGTCTCGGAGGATCTGCTCCAGATCGTGACGTTGCTGGCCCGTGAGCTGTCAGAGACGGGCGGCATGATCGGTGACGATGAGGCGGGGGAGATCTTCGCGAAGGTCTACAAACCGACGGCGAAGACCGCGTTGAACCAGATGGCCAACGCCTGCCACTTCATGGGCAAGGGCGCGGAGACCCTGCTCATGAACGCCAACGCCTATCTGGCTGCGGAGGACGCGACGGCGAAGCACCTGCTGGAGGCGAGCACGGACTCCAGCGCGGACCTGTCTCAGCCGTGGGCGTCGCCGGAGAAGTGCGCACCCGACCCGCGGGGTGTCGGTGAGAGCCTGCCCGAGGCGGTTGGCCAAACCAGCGGCGTCGACAAGTGGGTGTGGGGCGACAAATACCGGGGCGACGCGGGCAAGCTCAGGAAGGCGGCGCAGACCTGGCAGGCCGCGCACCGGCTGACCGCCCAGGTCCTCACTGACGCGCAGGACGCGTGGAGTGCCGTTGCCGAGATCCATGAGGGCGAGACGGCGAAGGCGATCGCCCTGTTCTTCGGCGCTTTCGTCGGCCGGCAGGGGTATCCGGCGAAGCCGGAGGACGACCACACCCTCTTGGCGAACCTCTCCTCCGCCTGCAGGCAGCTCGGCGACGCCTGCGAGAACTACGCCAAGCACATCGACGACGCGCAGAGCATCTTCAACGGCTGGTTCGACGCCCCCTGGGACAACCCGATCTTCGGAGGCAACGGCGACGACGGCGGTCTGAAGTCGAAGGTCCTCGGCGACACGCAGATCCTGTCGCTCGCGAACACGCCGCACGTCCTCGACGACACCCAGAAGCGCATACCCGTCCCCCAGGGACAACCCGCCCCTCCGAAGCCGTCCAGCCCGTTCCCCTGGATCCTGCCCTTCCCCGCGCCGCTCCCTGTGCCCGGGCCCGTGTTGCCGCTGGTCCCCGCCGTCTACACCCCGGTCAACCCCTCCGTGCAGCTCAGGAACCCGGTCTCGCCCCCGGTTCCGCCGATGCCGGGCTACCCGCCGTTGACGCCGACCGAGCTGGCCGCGTTCAGGCAGTGGAAGTCGGGACTGGTGACCGGCGGCTTCTCCGGAGGCAACGAAGCCGACAAGCGCTACCAGTGGGACGTCGCCGGCTACCCCGAGTACCGCCTGCCCATCGTTCCACTGAAGCCTAACCAGGAGCCAGCCATGATGGCCGACGGCCTGCGGGAGACCGACGGGATGATCATCGAGGCCAAGTACGTCCGGGACCCGGCCAAGTGCTTCCGCACTCTCGCGGAGTACGAGAAGTCCAAGAACGGGGAGAAGGGCGCCAAGCCCAAGTTCCTGTTCAAGGACGACGAAGAAGAGATGCAGAAGTACGCAGCCGCCATGAACGACCCGCGCAACGCCCCCATCCGCGGCATGGAGATCGTCACCAACGACCCCAACACCGTGCCCTACTGGCGCACCATGATGGCGCTCAACGGAGCCAAGGGCTACGCCCGCTACGTCCCGCCGGGCCCCCTCACCGCACCCACCATCTCCTAGAGACGAAAGCGGACCACTCGATGACCTCCGACGCGCCGTTCCCCTTCGGGGAAACCAGCACGCTCTTCATCTTCACCCCCACGCACGGCACGACCTGGAACCTGACCCTCGACGGTTTCACCGAGGCACTGCGCCGCAAGGAAGGAGACAAGACGTTCGTTCACACGAAGGCAGACGGCGGAGCCTACGGACCCAGCAGCGAGCACGACTGGTGGTTCGACATCACCGCAGCCGGCGCCTCCTATGAAGGCATCGGATCCAGTGCGTCCGGTGACGAGGGGCTCTGCCTGCGGAACGCGACCGCCGGCGCCGCCGCGGAGTTCGCCGCCTGGCTGTTCCAGGAGATCGTGCCGCCCGGCGCCGGCATGGAGTTCAACACGCGGATCGGCATGGAATCCGGGCTAGACGACGAAGTTCTGGCCGCTCGGACGGTGGCCGAGCTCGAGGCCGTGTTCCGTGAGCATCTAGAAGACCTGTAGTCCACAGACTGCCGTGTCGCTGGGCTCCGCCGGGACCTGACGGGTCGCCGCCGTTGGCCGTCCGCCGTCCGGCTGCGGGGTGCCGGTGGCCCGGCGCAGCGGCCGGGCAGCGGATGGCGGGGGCGGGCGGCGGGGGCACGGCGGCCGGACGCAGCGGCACGGCACCGGCCGGGCCCTGGCCGGGCGGCGGCGGACAGCGCACGAGGCCGACGGACAGCAGCAGGCGGCAGGCGGCAGGCGACGCCGGCCGAACAATGGATGGGCCGGACGGGCGGGCAGAACGGCAGCGGCAGGTTGCCGCCTCCGTCCCGTCGCGGCTGAGGACCGGAGCCGCGGCGGGCCGACTGACGCCGGACCGCCGGGGCTGCGAGCGCAGGGGCATGGGTCGGAGTACTGGGGGTAGCGGGTGGCTGCGGGCGGGCAGGCGGCGCGCCAGTCCCCCCTTGGCGCGCCGCCCCGTTCCGCATAAGCTGCCCGGGCGAGCCCACCTCCCCGCTACACCTCGACCTCCGAGCAGCACACACCCCGAGCTTCACTTCCACCGTGCCGCGTCGCCGTCGGGGATCTCCTCGACGTGCTGGCGCGGCACGGTCACCGATCCGGTGCACTCCCGGTGCTGTGCGAGCGCGGCCAGGCCTCGGTCGAAAGCATCCGTCTTCCCGGAGCCGGCCTTCCTCTTCGGCGCCGCCTCCTCGGCCGGGGCCAGCCGTCCGGCCGCCGCCGTTGTGCCGCGGTCCGGCCGCGCCGTTGCCGGGCCGTGGTCTGGTTGTCGTCGCGGCCTGTCTGCCGCTGTTGTGCCGTCGTCGTGCGGCCGCGCATTGGCCGCTGCCCGCTCGGGCGCGCACCGGCCGATCCGTCTTTCCTGAAGAGCGCCGGATCGGCCGTGCCGGACGGGGCGCCCGCCGTGCTACAGAACGGCACGGCCGGTTCTCCGTTACGACGTCAGCTGGACGCGCAGGGCACGTACTTCCGGCGTCTCGCCCAGCACCACGCCCGCCAGCTCGACGAAGCTCCCGAGTGAGTGCTGGTCCTCGAGGTCTATGATGTGCTCCTTCACCTGGCCGCGCACCTCAGGCCAACGCTCCGCCCACAGTCTCAGGTGCCAGCCGATCGCTTCGTCCAGATAAGCAACGGCTGCCCCTGTACCGTTCAACCGCCGCTGCCCCACCAGACTCCGACGACCGATCAAGATGCCCTCGAAGCACCACAAGACCGCGAAGTAGGACGCCAGGACGGCCTCCGTCCGTGCAAGGTCACGGTCCTGCGCGCGCCTGTAGAACTCCAGCGCATCCCGGGCGCCGCTCATCTGTGGAGACACGAGGGTTTCGTACAGCGTGCGCGCCAGCTCGAACCCGGTGTGCAGCTTTGCTCCTCGAGCATTTCGCCAGGTCAACGCCGCGCCGCCAACAGAGACAGCCGCTGACAAGGCATTGATGTAGGTGGCGCCAGACACGATCCCCCCAGATCTCGACTGAAGGTTCGATACCCCAACAACGACCCACGAACGCAACGGAAAGTGTTCCCCACTCCCGCTACACCGCCGGCTACTCCAGCGGCTGGAGGAAATTCCGCGTCACCACCACCGTGGAAGCCGTCGTCGTCGGCATCATCCCCGGCGCCCCACCCCGGCCCGCCAAGCCGCCGTCCTCGCCCGACCCCCGACGCCCGCGGCCGACTCCGGCCGGTCGCCATCAGCCTCCTCCTCGGCCAGGCGCAGCGCTCGGAACTCGCCCCGCTGCTGCACCCCGCGAGCGGCGACCTGGCCGAACTGCCCGGCACCGTGGGCGGCCTGCCCGGCAGCCCGCCGGTCGCCTACCTGCCCGTGAAACCCGAGGTCGTCGTCGAGATCGAGACCATGAACGGGCCGCGGGTTTGGAGACGCAGCCCTCGACGCCGCCGCCGAGGCTTTTGAACCAGGCCTTCGCCTGGTCGAGGTTGTCGGTCATCGGCACCGGCCAGATCGTGGGCGGTGCGTTCTCGAGCAGGCCGAGGAGGAGCTCGTGCCGCTCGAGGTAGGGGAGTGGGCGGCGGTCGGTGTCGTCGGCGAGCGCGTCGAACGCGGCGAACTGGACGGTGAAGTCGGCGCCCGGCTTCGGGCCCTTGCCGGAGCGGGTCTGCAGGCGGGCGAAGGACAGGGCGCCGGTGCGAAGGACGGCGATCACCTCGCCGTCCAGGACGCACGGCGGGAGTTCGGCCGCGGCCGGGACGACGTCGGAGAACGCGCGGCTGAGATCGGTGCCGTGGCGCGAGTACAGCCGCGCGGCGGGGCCCGCCGCGAGCAGCCCGCGCCAACCGTCGAGCTTCGGTTCCGCTCGGTCGCGCCCCGCGCTGGCCGGCAGCCGGTCGATCGGCCGGGCGAGCGCGAGACCGATAGGCAGGTCGAACGGCGCCACATCCTGCGCCTACCCCGGCGTGGTGGGTCCTGACCTGGGGCGACCGAGCTTGTATTCGAATGAACGTTCGAACTACTGTGGGGGGGTGTCCTCCGATCTTCCGCTCTCCCGTCCCCGTCACCCGGACTACCAGCCCGGGGACGCCGAGCGCGCCCCGCGGGAGCTGATGTCCGGCCCGGGGCGCTGTTGGACGGTGGAGCCGCGGTGGCGGTGGGTGGAGATCCGGATCGGCGGCCGGTGGCGCCCCGGCCGGGTCGAGTCGTGGCGGCTGCACCAGGGGTCGACCCGCTGGGTCGCGCTGGTGCGCTGGGGTGCCGACCTGGACGCGTGGGGCTGGTACGTGTTCAGTCCGGGGACGGTGCGGCAGATGCCGGAGCCGGCGCCCGGCACGGGGCCGGCCGCCTGGTGAACACCGACGGCGCGAGCGCGGCCGCCGACCTCGCGGACGCCCTGGCCGACTTCGCCGAGCGTGCCTGTGTCCCCGGCAGCCCGGGCGAGGTCTGGGTCACGGTCGGCACCCCGCACGAGATCGAGCAGCGCACCGTGCGGCTGCCGACCGCCGTCGTCGACTGGATCACCGAACTCCTCGAGGACGAGGCCGAGGTCCTGGACCAGGGCCGGGACGGCCACGGCGCCGGCGGCCTCCAGGTGGCGTCCGGACCGGGCGGCTGGTACTGACTCTCGAGTGTCCCTTCGACCGGGGCCGTGGCCTGCTGGCAGGAACTGTGGATCTCCCGCGCCCCCGCCGCCGGGCGCCGGCGACGAGGTCGGATGGACTCACGGGGCCGTGGGGACCGCGGCGTCGAGGAGCTCTGCCTGGTGCGGCGCGGTCATGAGGCGGTCGGTTTCCGTCGTCGTGTCCGGGCGGCGTTCCTGCGGGCGCCGTGCTGGGCGTCGGGGGAGGGCGATGCCGGCGGGCGCCGTCTCGAACCCGGTCCACGCCGTCGGGGCTCCGATCGTGGTCGCCGGCGGACCGGTCGGCGTGGCGGTAGGCCTGTGTGTGTCGTGGCCGTCGGGGTCCCGGCGGTCCAACCGGCGCGTCCAGCGGCGTCGGGACCGGTGGCCGGCGCCGGGGCGCGTCGCGGGTGTTCGCCGACGGTGTCCTTGCGCGTCCTTTACCAGCTCGGTGCGCGCGCGGAGGCCACTTTAAATATTTACGGGCCTAGTTTCATGGTTCGCTGGCGCGGAATTCGCACAATCCTGCACAGACTCGCAAAAAGTGAGGGTTGTGCCAGTTTGGGGCATTCGTTTTCGGCAGAGCGTGAGGCTATGGTCACGATTGGGCACGCAGGCCCCATGGGGTTCGCCAAAACCATTCACCACGGGGCGCTGCGTGCCTTACCAGAAATCGAACGAGCCCAGGAGACACCATGTCTCGATCCCCTCGGCACCGCCGGACCAAACCTGTGAGGGTCCCGGCCCGTATCCGTGACAGTAGCAGCGGCAGCGTTATCCGTTCCATGCTGAACCAGCCGGTCAAGAACGCGGGCTTGCGGTTTGCCGCGCACCTTGCCCTCCCGGTCATCCTGATCTCCAAGCCGCAGATCCAGGTAGAACTGTCGCCCGAAACGGCGTTCCCGCTGCTCACCGCAATCGGCGTGGCCGTATTCGGCGCCGGCTTCGTCCAGCGGCTCCGCCGGTCCTGATCCGTGCGGCCCGGCCCCGCACGGGGCCGGGCCGTCCACGCGGTCTCAGCGGTGACACGAAACGGGTAGAGGGCTCCGCTTGCGTTACGGAATTACCCGGGATGAACCCGTTTCGTGACACCGGTGACGGGACCGGAAAAGAGAAGAGATGTCGAACGCGCCCGCCACCTGCCGCTTCTGCGACACGCCCCTGGCTGTCGCCGACGGCCCCCGCAAAGGCCGGCCCCAGGAGTACTGCAACGCCGTCTGCCGGCAGGCCGCCCACCGGGAACGCCGCAAGGCCAAGACCCGCCCGCCGACCAGAACCGACGCACCGGCCCCCTCTCCGCCGCCCACCCTCTCCGCCGCCCACCCGCCCGGCGCGCCCGCCCGCGCGGACGCGCCCAGCATGGAGGACACCCTGATGGAGATCGTCAAGGACATGCAGGAGGAACTGCGACAGCTCGCCCGCTGCCTGTCCGCCACCGAGACCCCACCCGAGGACGCACTGCGCCGCGCGGTGCGCATGCGCGCCCAGCTCGAAGGCCTCACCGCCGGCCTCGTCGGACTCGCCCGCGACCGCCGCCTCACCTGGTCCGCCATCGGCGACCTCCTCGGGATAGGCGAGGACACGGCGCGCCACCGCTTCCAGCCCGCCTACATCGCCCGCCGCCTGGGCCAGCTCGTGCGCTTCCGCCAGGAAGCACCAGCCAAGCCCAAGAGCCGCCGCTCCCACACCGAGCCCGCCAAGACGCCCCCGCCCACCACCGACGCCGCCGCGGCCGAGCCCTCCCGCGCCAGCTACAACCGACTCGCCCCCGTCCTATCCATGCTCGCCCGCTCCTGCGACCTGCCCCTGCAGACCATCGCCAAGCGCACCGGCTGCTCCCCGTCCTACCTCTCGCGCCTGCTCAGCGGCGAGCGGGTGCCGACCTGGACCATGACCGAGCGCTTCGCCAAGGCCTGCGGCGCCGACCCGCTCATCCTGCGCAAGGTCTGGGAGAGCGAGCGCCTCAAGGAGAAGGAACCGGCCCTGCGCAGGGCCGCGGAGCCCGGCACCAGCCCGGTACCGGGCGTCGACGACCTCCTGGCGGCACTGCGCACCCTGCACGTGCGGGCCGGCCGTCCCACCGCCTACGACGTCGCGGTCGCCAGCCGGTGGAAGCTGACGCCGGACCGGGTGAGCGAGATCCTGGACGGCGCCGTCGAGGACTGGGACGACCTGGCGGTCCTCCTCTACGTCCTCGGCGGCGACCGCGACTACTTCCGTCCGCTCTGGGAGGCCGCGGAGGCGGCCGCGTCCCGGATCCAGCCGCCCGCCGCGCCCGCCGCGGTGGAGCCGGCGCTGCCGCCGAGCGGCGAGGTGATCTCCCAGCGGGTGCCCGGCCTGCTGGAGCGCTTCAGCGGCGTGCTCGGCTCCCGGCCGCACCTGTCCCCACGTCAGGAGCGGGTTCTCAAAGCGAAGCGGGACGCGGTCCTGGCCAACCGTCTCGACGGTCACACCGCCCTTCCCATCCCGGACGACGAACCGCAATAGCTTTGGCCCCGCCCCGGGGCCGGACGGGCACCTCACCGGGAGAAGCCGCGGTCGGTGGAGCGCACCGCCTTCTCGTCGCCGGCCGACGACGCCGCGCAGGACCCCGCCCGGCACGGGCGCGGAGGCCTGGCGAATCCTCGTACCGCGCGGAAGACGGTCTCGGCGTGGGGACCCGGGCACGCTGCAGGGGGTCCTGCTGGTGAAGACGCTGAGCGCCGCGCTGGCCCTGACCCCGCCGCCCGGCACTTGCGATCCGCCGCCGGGCTGACCTCACCTGGTGGACGCTGGGGCCGGGGCGCTGTTCGGTCTCCGGGGCGAACTGGAGGAGTTTGTTATGGGGTGGCGGCTTGGGCTGTGCGTGCGGTCCAGGTGAGGTAGGCGGGGCTGTGGCGTACGACCTCGGCGTGGGCCTGCCGTGCGCAGGCGACGGCTTTGTCGACCAGGGCGGCGGCGGGGGAGTCGGGGTGCCAGCCGATGATCTGGCGCCAGGTCAGCGGCGTTCCGGCCAGTGGCACGGCGACGGTTCCGGGTGGCGGTGCGAAGGCGGCCGCGCACAGGGCGACGGCCCGGCCGGTCTCGACGAGGCGCACGCCGACGGCGGTGTCCGCCTCGTCGTGGGAGCGCGGGGTGAAGCCGGCGCGGGCGCACGCCGCGGCGAAGCAGTCAGCGAAGCAGTCGCCGCGCCCCGGTGCGGAGACCCAGTGTTCGTCGGCGAGCTGGGCGAGGTGCAGCTCGGGCTCGGCGGCCAGGGGGTGGTTGTGGGGCAGCAGGACGAAGACCGGGTCGATCGCGATGTCCCGCCAGGTGAGCCGGTCGTCGTAGGTGGTGCCAAGGTGCCCGCAGGCGCCGCCCAGAGCGAAGTCGAGCCGTCCGACTGCCACCTGCCTTGCCACGTCCGCCATCTGCGTGAAGCTGACGAACGTGACGAGCGCGTCCGCGCACTCGGCCGTCAGCCGCTCCCACAGCCCCTCGTAGAGCCGCATCTGGAGGACGCCGACGCGTATCCGTGAGGGTGCGGCGGTGGGCAAATTGACCAGGCGTGCCGCTTCCCGCTGGAGTTCGCGCACCGCCGGCAGCAGCACCTCGGCGCGTTCCACGACCAGCCTGCCCAGCGGCGTGGGCCGCGCGCCCTCGGATCCGCGCTCGAAGAGCGTGCCGCCGAAGACCCGCTCGATCCGTTTGAGCTGGGCCGACAGAGCGGCCTGGGTGAGACCGAGGCCGGTGGCGGCTTTGGTCAGGCTGCCGGCCTCGGCGATCGCCCGCACGGTCTTGAGGTGTCGCAACTCCAGTTCCATGCGGTGACAACCTTCGACCGTGGTGTTCGGGATCACAAGGGCTGCGGACGCGATCGGAGCGGTGGCATAAGCCGCTGTCAACGGTGAGCAGTCGAGGTCCGGCAGCCTTCGGAAGGGTGCTGGTGCCCGGGCTCGCCCCGGCCGACGCCGCCGGTGGTGCCCGGAGCGAGGCACGGCTCGCGGCCTTTGCCTGGTGGTTGCCTCCGGCTGGTCCACACGGTGTCGGCCGGCACCTTGTCACGGCTCCTGCGCGCCCGCGAGGCCTCGCGGCGGCTGACGGAGCTTCACCTGGACACGGTGCCAACACAGGATGGGACGCGACCGAGGGCCCATAACGCCGACCCCCGGGGCCACATGACGGGTACCTGCCACCCCAGTGGCGTGGCTACGGTTTCCCCCAGCCCGACCGACGAACAGTCAACGGGTCACCACCCTCACCCGCTTCACCGCGTCCGCCGTGCCCCCGCACGGCCGGACACGGCGAGCCGCCCTGTCCGGGCGGCCTCCCCCAAGGAGCGTACCCGTGCGTATACCCCGATCGATCGCCATCTTCGTGGCCGTGGCCCTGAGCTGCGCGAGCGCCGTCGGCACCGCCACGGCGGCGAGCGCCCAGACCCCCACCACCCACACCGTGATCACGCCGGACGGCACCGAGCACGGCTTCGGCCTCGACCTCAACGCACTGCGCAGCCGCCCCCACACCCTCCAGCAGTCGGCCCCCTCCGAGGATCTCTCGGCCATCGCGCCGTTCGCCCTCAGCGGCGACGTGCCGGCCAGCGCGGACCTGACGCAGTACGCGCTGTCGCCCGGCGACCAGGGCCAGGTCGGTTCCTGCGTCACCTGGGCCACCGGCTACTCCGGCTACGGCATCCTCATGAAGGAGCAGAACATCACCGGCGCCCCGATGGCGCCGATGTACATCTACTCGCAGATCGCCAAGGGCAAGGACACCGGCACCACTGCCGACGTCGCCCTGTCCATGGAGAAGGACCAGGGCATCGACACCCAGTCCGACTACTGGCAGGGCACCACCGACTACACCACCCAGCCCGACGACAACGAGCGCGCCAACGCCGCCCACTACAAGCTCTCCGGCTACACCACGCTGGCCACCAGCGGCGCGGACGCCAGGCGCGACATCAAGAACGCCATCTCCCAGGGCATGCCCGTCCCCATCGGCTTCAAGACCCACAAGAGCCTCTCCACCCTCACCGCCCAGAACGCCTCCAACTACAGCTACCTGCCCGACAGCAACGACCCCTACGACGGCAACGCCCACGAGGTGACCATCGTCGCCTACAACGACCAGGGCGTGAAGCTCGAGAACAGCTGGGGCACCAACTGGGGCGACAACGGCTACTTCACCGTCCCGTGGAGCTTCTTCGACACCGGCGACGTCCAGGAAGTCCACGCCATGGGCAAGCTCGTCCAGAGCTGACAGCTCCCTGCCCGGCCGGGCGGCTCCCGGCCGGGCAGGCCATCCCGCGAACCTGGTGCCGGAGCGTCCGGTCCGCCGCCTACACCGCGCTTCAGGGCAACACGGCAGCAATCGAATCGTTCCTCTCCGCCGGCCAGTACGAGGCCGCAGCACCCAGCAACCGACTGACGATCACCCGCCTCATCGATAAGGCCGGCCCAGCCGTCAAGGCCGCCGGCGACGCCGCCCTTCGCACCAACACCCCCGCAGCGCTGCGCGACTTCCTCGACAAGGGCCTCGTAGACGCTCAGGCGGCAGACGACCGCCTCACCGCTACCCGCCTTGCCGACGCCCCCGCAACCCAACCCGAACTCAAGGCCGCCGCACGGATCGCTCTCGAAAGCCCCGTCGTTACGCTGCGCGCCTTCGTCACTGAGGGGCAGTACACCGCTCAGCGCAAGGACCAGCTGACCGCCGTTCACATCGCAGACGTCACCGGCCTCATCGCCCAGGCCACCGCAGCAGCCGCCACCGCGCAGAAGAACGCCGCCGAGGCCCAGCGCGTCGCGGCCATCGCCCGCGGGGCCGCCAACGAAGCCGCCGGCTTCGCCAACACAGCGCAGCAGTGCGCCAGCACGGCGGCCGATCAGGTCACCAAGGCCCAGGCCGCCGCCGAAGCAGCTCAGACCAGCGCCACCAACGCCGCCAAGTCCGCCCAAAGCGCGAACGCCGCCCAAGCCACAGCCAGACGGGACGCGGCCAGCGCCGTGAACTCGTCCAGGCAGGCTGCCCAGTCGACGGCCCTTGCAAAGTGGGCGGCAGCGAACGCCTACGAGTCCGCCCGAGAGGCCCGGGCTTCCGCGCTGGCCGCAGGAAAGGACGCCAAAGCAGCCCAGGACGCCGCCGACGACGCCCACGCTAACTACGAGGACAAACGCGCTGCGGAGGAGCGGGCCAGGCTCGCCAAGCTCGAAGAGGACCGGCAGAAGGCGGAAGAACTCCGCAAACTTCACGACCAGACGCAGCAAGCCGCAGACCAGCTGGCAGCCAAGCAGAAGCAGGACCAGGTCGCGGCGATCGAAGATGAGATCAAGAAGCAGAAGGAGGACAACGACAACCTCAATGCTCTTTACCAGATCTTCTCCGAGAGCGTTCATCTCACCCTCGATATCATTGGCGGCGCCGGTGGAATGATAGCCCCCGGACTCGCGGACATCGCCGACCTCATCAACTGCGCCTACTACGCCGTCGAAGGCCGTACGGCCGACGCCATCACCTCTTGCATCGGCGCGATCCCCTTCATCGGTGACGGCGTTGCCGTCGCTAAGTTCGGCCAGTGGGCGAAGAAGTTCGGGAAATACGGCGACAAGGCCGCAGAGTTCATCAAGAAGCTGGTTACTCGGGTACCAGCGTCATGCCCGACGATTCCCAACAGCTTCGCCGCAGGCACTTTGGTGCTCATGGGTGACGGCAGCCGCAAACCCATTGAGGAGGTCGGGCCCGGCGATAAGGTCCTTGCTACCGACCCGGTTACGGGCGAGACGTCTCCTGAGATCGTCGAGCGGCTCATCCACTCACCGGACGACCGGGACTTCACCGACCTGACCATTGCCGGTGAGAATAGCAACGGCAGCCTTACCGCGACCGACCGACACCAGTTCTGGGCCGAGAACAAGCGCGACTGGATTGAAGCCGCCGATCTTGCCGTCGGCGACAGGCTGCGAACCCCCGCCGGTTCTACGGCGACGGTCTCGGAAGTCCGACACAAGACCGAATCGCAGGCTGCCTACAACCTGACGGTCCAGGAATTCCACACGTACTATGTCCTGGCCGATGAAATACCGGTTCTCGTCCACAATGATAACTGTTTCGACCCCCTTGTTCAGGCCGCGAAATCCAAGCTTCCAGAATGGGTCCCCGGTAAGTGGACGGCAGGATTCGCCAGGGGTAATGCCGGAAAAAGGGAAGGCTACAATCTGGCCAGCGGAATCGACAACGCAGATGACCAAAGGTTTGTCGACTGGGTAAATGCGAAGCTTAAGGAAGGCGGGGTTCCCCTGGGCAATGCCACATCCGCGCGGGCTAAGGACGTGGAGCAGAAATTCGTGGCTCGAATGTACGAAGAAAACATTACTATGGCGGAGCTCGCCATCAACAATACAACGGGCCCCTGCTCCGACGCGCTGCTCGGGTGCGATGCGGTTCTCGACTATCTACTGGGGGACAGGGATCTGGTGGTACATTGGCCTGATCCGGCATGCCCGGACGGATGGCGGAGCAAGGCGTACGGGAGGAATAAGGGGAAATGGATTCCGACATGCAAATCGTAGATGGAATTAACTCCAACTATAAAATATTCCCCGGCGTGGGGGATATAAAAGGAATCCAAGCCAGGTACAGGAGTGGTCATGGAAAGAACCCTGTGATCATCACGAGCCTGGATGGCGTCGATGCGTTCATCGACGACCTGTTGGATGGCGAAGACGACTACAGCACCCTCGCCGAAGTGTACTCGCAGGACCGAGAGGTGACACCCTCAGGATTCCCTGATCACCAGCTCATGGTCTGTGCGAGCAAGACCCTTGGCCTTGGACTCGTGTCCTACATGGATGCGAACGGAAACTTCACTTCCGTGGGGTCGCCGGAAACTCGAACCAAGCCGACCTATCACTTCGTATCGAACATGACCCAGTTCGCAGACCATTCAGAGATTCCGATCGTCCTCGTGCGCCAGGCAGTGAAGGAATTCTTCACCTCTGGTGGCAGGCGACCGACCTGCCTCGAATGGCAGCCCGAAACCTTCGGAGCTTAGCCATGCACTAAATTTTGACCACCACTTCGAGATGCCGGAAGGCCGCCACCCGCAGGTGGCGGCCTTCCGGTGGGTCGTGTCCCTTGAAGTGGTGGAGCGGTCGTAGGCCAACGTTCATGCGGTGGGCGGTAGTTCGTCGGGGGTGGGGTAGATCCGGTCCATGCTGGCCTCGGGCAGGTAGCGGCGTGGTAAGGCGATCCATTCGTCGTACATCTCGAACAGCACGGCGGTGACCAGACGCAGGAGCGCGTCGTCGTTGGGGAAAACCTGGACGACGTCGGTGCGGCGTTTGATCTCGCGGTTGATCCGTTCCAGCGGGTTGGTCGATTGAATCTTCTTCCAATGTCGTTCCGGGAAGGCAGCGAAGGCGGTCAGGTCGTCCTTGGCCTCCAGCAGCATCTGGCTGACCTTGGGGAACTGCTTGCCGAGCATGTCGGCGACGGTGTCCAGCTGGGCCCGGACCGCGGCTTCAGCCGGCTGAGCGAAGATCGTCCTGACCGTCGCGGCGACCATCTCACCGGCATCCTTCGGGATGACTGCGAAGGTGTTGCGCAGGAAGTGGACCCGGCAACGCTGGTAGGCGGCGCCGAGCATGACCTTGCGGATCGCCTTGACCAGGCCGGTGTGGTGGTCGGCGATGACGAGGCGGACCCCGGAAAGGCCTCGCTCGCGCAGGGAGCGCAAGAACTCGGCCCAGAACGCCTCCGTCTCGCTGTCCCCGACCATCAACCCGAGCACCTCGCGGCCGCCGTCCTCGGTGACGCCGGTGGCCACGACCACGGCCCGGGAGACGATCTGGTGGTACACCCTCGCCTTGCAGTAGGTCGCGTCCAGGTAGACGTAGGGGAAACGGGTGTGGTCGAGCGGCCGTTCCCGAAAGGCGGTGAGCTGTTCGTCCAGGTCCGCGCAGATGCGGGAGACCTCGCTCTTGGAGATGCCGGTGTCCGCGCCGAGGGCTTTGACCAGGTCGTCGACGGATCGGGTGGACACGCCCAGGACGTAGGCCTCCATGATGACCGCGTACAGGGCCTGGTCGATGCGGCGCCGGCGCTCCAGCAGGCTGGGGAAGAAGCTGCCGGTGCGGACTTTGGGGATGGCCACAATCGCCCTGCCGGCGCTGATCCTTGCGCGCGAGCGATGCGAAGACCTCGGCCACGAAGTCTCCGAGGTCCCCGCGAAGCTTCTCCACCTCACCAAGATCCACAGGCCGCAGCATGCACCACCGCAACCATCAAGATCAAATCAACCTAACGAAGTACTACTAGGCCGACCACCTGCCACCGCAACCCCCGAATGTGTGGTGACATCAGGAGACGCCGTCCGGTGACATCTTGATGCAGATCCCTATGTCAGCTGCCAGCATGGCAGGGCCTGAGCCCTGGATGTCCGGTTGTCCGGCCTGGCAGCCATACACTCCCGGCTGTGTCGGCGATGATTCAGCCCGCCTCTTGGAGGGCCTGTCCCTGCGCCCGGGCTCTGCTTGCCGGTACCGACTGGAGCGCGGAACCGAGAACCGGAGGCCGCCACCCACCGGGTGTTCGCCTCCGGTGCTTTCTCAACGCGAGGGCCGCGAGGCTCCCTGGTTCAATACCGGGGTGGTGGACTGGGCACGCATACGCGACAGCAGATTCGATGTCGATCGCGTCCCGGCGCTCCTGGCGCAGCTGGAACGCCGGGACGACGCGGATGCGTGGCGGGAGCTGGGTTGGCGGCTCGTCCTCGAGGACGACCTGGTTTCTCCGGCCGGCTTCGCCGCCTTGCCGCACCTGGTGCACCTGGCGCCGCGCAGCGCGCACGCGCGGGCCTTGGCGGGGCGGATCCTCGAGCGCGCGGCCGCGCAGCACGGCTGCGACGACCTGCTGGCGGACTGCGCCGGCGCGATCACGAAGTTCGGCGAGACGCTGGACCGGCACCTGCGGTCGCGGCCGGCCGACTACCTCGTCTCCTACCGCGCACTGCTCGCCGTCGCGCAGGAGTACCACTGGGCGAACGCCCTGGAGGGCTTCACCGACGACATCTACGAGCTGGAATGCCCGCACTGCGCTGCCGGGATGAAGATCGCCGTCGGCCGGTTCGGGTGCTACTCACAGGTGTGGGACGGCAACGAGGAACAACGACGCGACCTTCGACCGGCGGTTGCCGAGGCGCTCACCGGGACCGGCCGGTGGATGCACCAGATCGCGGTCCGCGACGGGCAGCAGGCGCTCGCCGACGGGATCGCCCACCTCTTCGGCGCCGCGCAATGCCCGGTGTGCGCCAGCGTCTTCAACATCGCGGACGAGTACACCCACGCCAACCGTCCGGCCGCATGCATCGATAGGGTCCCCTCCTCGGCCCAGAAGACCGGAGCGCACGCATCCCCCAGCCACCCGGCAGGCGCTGTCGGTGCGGGGCCCTACGCTGCGCCCGGAACGAAGCCGAGCAGACAGGGACCGTGATGGCGTTGACGTTGGATGAGGCCGTGGAGCAGCTCGGCCACCGGTTGTCGCCGAAGCGGCGTTCCGCCGCGCCGCGGCTGCGCCGGCTTGCTGATCCCGTAGCGGGTCCGCCGCTCCTGGAGGCCCTTGAGCGGGAGGTGCGCGACCCCCGTACGTGGGCGACCCAGTACCAGATGGTCATGGCACTGGGGATGTGCGGGCACCGCCCCGCGCTCGGCCTGCTCCGGGACCTTGCCCAGCGTCCGTTCGAGGCGACCATGGTGTACACCGCGCTCGGCGACGCCATCGTGCGGCTGAGCCCTTCCGAAGCCACCACCGATTTCCTGCGCTGGTGCCTGGACAGCGGAACCCCAATGCTCGCCGACGGCGCCCTGCGCGCTGTCGCCATGCAGCGGCTGCGCCCGGACACAACCACGATCGACCGCGTTCTCGATCTCCTCGGCCCTCTGGGCCCCCACGATGGCCTCCGGTTCTGGGCTGCGGCCGCCGCAGCGGGATGGCCGGGACCCCGGGTTCAAGAGTTCCTCCGGGAATGCGCGGCTGGCCCTCGAGCCGGCGTGGCCAGCGCAGCCGCCTCTTCCTTGCAAGGTAAGTACCAGACTTACTCGCCCCTGTAGGTCCCGGGCTCCCGGCCGTTTCAGTGCGAGCGAACGTCCGACCGCAACACATGGATCCTTCATTGAATATCACAAAAGACTTGGCCGTGGAAATCATCGAGGAACTATTAGCTGAAATTAAGAGGGCTTCCCCGGAAGCGCCGGATCTGGCGATCACTGGAATTCACGAGACTCAAGTCGGCTGGCTAGTGGCATGGCAGTCCGCCGAATTTAAGCGAGACCCTCGAATTGAAAATATGCTCGTCGGAGGCGGGCCATATCTAGTTGATGGTGACGATGGAAGTGTTTACCAGATACCGGCATTGACCTTTCGCGCAGCAGACTGGCAAGCGTTGTATCTCGAGCAATTCAAAGGCGCCCGCCCTAGTGACCCGCTGCTCGACGCGGTCGTAGCCACTCTCCAATCGGGTGGCCGGGCGGCGGCGATTCGCCTTTTACGGAAATCTGCACCCGATCTCAGCATTTCCGAGGCAAAGGACTATGTCTTGTCCGTCCAGGAGTCGGACGGACCTCCGGAAGAACTGATTAGGAGAACTCGCAGGCCCGATCCCTGCCCTCCCCTTCCAATTAGTAAAATGAGAGGGGCGGTGGCCTGAGAAATCGACTTCAGTGGTCGGATTGATGCACCGAGATGCGTAGCTGAGGATCGGCGAATAGGGAACATCACTGCCCGAATCGAGCACTTAACGGGCGAGAATCTTGGTTGGCCGCGGACAGGGTGACTGCGGCCAGCCAATGGCTCAGGGTAGTAGCCCGCAACCCCAGGCCTGCTTCCACCGCCGCCGACCTGGCTGTCCGTGATCCGTCGACCGCCCGCCACCGGCCCAGCCGTCGACCGGCCGGGGCCTGCCGCCGAGGGTGCTCACCGTCGCCGCGTCCTCTCCGTACTGCCAGATATCGCCCCGCTCCCGAGTGAAGCTGGCTGAGGCGTCATGGAAATCCCGCAGCAGACGTCCTGCGGCTACCAGCGAAGCATCGCTCCGCACCTCGGGTGCGCCGAAGTAGTAGGGGTCGGTGGGGGTCGAGTGGCCCGTGAAGGTCTGGATGACGGCGCCTGGGGTCATGGCCCAGAGGGTGGGGGATCCGATGCCGGTGAGGTCGCCGTCGGAGCCGATGACGGGTCAGTTGGCGGTGGTGACGCCGTAGCCGATCTTGGTGTCGGTGGCGACGCCGGTGAGGGTCGGGTAGCTGGTGCTGTTGCCGAAGTCGTCGGTGACGGTGCCCGTGGTGAAGGTGTAGCCGCAGAGGTCTCCGGTGCTCTGGTTGCGTGCCCACAGGCCGAGGTGGCCCTGGCCTGCCCAGTCGCCGGGGAGATGAGGTTCCAGCCCTTCAAGTCGGTGGCGGCGAGCTTGGTGGGTGAGCCGAAAGTGGCGTCTTGGTAGGTGGGGTAGAACCAGAGTGCTCCGGTGCCGTCGGGGCTGGTCTCGATGGTGAACAGGCCGGTGCGGGGTCGGCTCGTTGACAGTGCAGGGCATGTCAGGCGGGACGCGCCCTGACGGCCCCGGCCGGTAAGCCCCGGCACCCCTCCAAGCCGGGCTTGTTGGGCTGGAGCGGTCAAGGGCGGCAGGACCCTTGTTGCCTGGATGGGGGCCTTTGTGCGGCGGCCACGCGGCGTCGGCGTGCTGGGGCTCGTAGCGTCGGAGCCATGGTGAGCGAGGACACGGCGGCGGTGATGGTGGGCGTGCGGCCGGTGGACGAGGTGTTCGCCGCGCCGGGGGCGGTGAGTGAACCGTGCGGCGGGTTCGAGCGCGGACTGCTGGGGGCCTACCGGTGGGCGGTGGGCGCCCAGGTCGGCGCACCGGTCACGGCGAACGCCGCCGTCGGCGCGTACGGGCCGTGTCGGGCGCAGCTGCTCGCCGAGTGCCAGGCCGCTGCGGTGCGGATCCGCCAGACCGCGGACCAGGCGGGGGAGCGGAACTGGGCGCTGGGGGTCTTCATGGCGCTGGCGTGGCTGTGTGGACACCACGACGATCGATCCTGAGCGGCCTCCTCCGCCAATCTCACGCTGGCTGATGGCCCCCGCTTCCCGTGCCCGACTTCCGGAGGCCCCGTGCGATGATCGGCACCAACCGCTCCGCCTGGGCGCCTGGAGCGGCCTCTCACGATCCGACTGCGTGCCGCTGCAGGCCGCCGACCCGCTCGGTGATCCGCGCTGCGGCGTCGGGGCCGGCCAAGAGGGTGACGTTGGCGGGTGAGGTGGAGAGCGTCGAGTTGACGGCGATGATCGGAACCGACGGTGCGGCTGAGGCGATGCTGGTGGTCGCCTGGCCGAAGGGCGCGCCGATGGTGACGATCAGGTCGCAGTGTTGGACGAGTAGTTCTGCGAGGTGCGGAGCGGCCTGGTCCGCGGTGGTTGCCGGTTCGATCATCTGCTCGACGTTGGTGCCGTGCTGGGCTCCGGCCGACTGCATGGCGGACCAGATCCCGGGGACGGCGTCGCCGCCCGTCGAGCTCGCGCTGTCCGCCGCGAGGCAGGCGGTTGCTCGTCCCGATACGTCGTTCGCCTTGGTGGTGGTTGTATGGGGCGTGCCGTCGCCTGTGAGGAACATGTAGCCGAGCACGGCAATGGCGGTGACGGCCAGGGAGGAGGCGACCAGGGTTCGGCGGCCGGGACGCAGACGCAGGGACATGGGGCGGGCCTCCTGGGGACGGGGAACGGGTCAGTTGTTTCGCCTGGAACGGGGCGTGCGTACGGACGGGCGTGAAGAGGTACCGGCGCGAGGCCTCGTACGGGCAGACTTTCCGACCGCGTGCACCACGGGCTGGGCCGGTCCGGCCTTGCGCGTCGTTGCGTGACTGCGGGACCTGCGCCAGAGGACGACCGCCGCACAGGCGGCCAGGGCGAGTCCGGTGGATGACGCGGTGAGGACCAACAGGCCGGAATCCGGTTCGGAGGCGGAATCGGCCGACTCGTGCGGTTCCCGGAGGAGGGGATTGCCGCGGTCTCCATCGTCGGCGGAGGAAAGTGCCGAGATCGGGTCGATTCTTCCGAAGCCGAGTTTTGGGTCGGGGTGGCTTTTCCGCTCGACTGTCGTGGTGATGAGGCGGTAAATCACTTGCCCCGCTGACAGGTCCGGGTGTGCCGAGCGGATGAGCGCGGCAGTGGCCGAGACGTAGGCCGCCGCATAGCTCGTGCCATCGGCCTTCACATAGCGGCCTTGGTTGTTGGTCGAGTAGATCTCGGCGGCGGGTGCCGCGATGACGATGCCGCGGCCGGATTCGCTGGGGTTCCAGAAGCCGCCGGCCTCGTCGACTCCGGAAACCGATACGACTCCGGGGAAAGCGGCCGGATACATCGGGGGATTCCCCCGGTCGCCTTCGTTGCCCGCCGAGGCGACGACGACGGCGTCTTTGCCCATGGCGTACGTGACGGCCTGTTTGAGAAGTGGGTCCGGCTCGGGTGCGCCGAGGGAGACGTTGATGACCCGTGCACCGTGGTCGGCCGCCCATACGATGCCCTGCGCGACCATAGGGGCGGAGACCTGGTTTCCGGTGCTGACTCGGACCGGCAGAATCTTTGCGGCCGGCGCGAGGCCGGTCATGCCCCCACCGGGCGCGGGGCCGCCCGTGCCGGCGATGATGCCGGCGATCGCCGTCCCATGGGATTCGCCTGAGGTGTCCGTCCGGCCGTCGTCGCCGTCGCCGATCAGGCTGGTGCCGGGAAGGACCTGGCCGGACAGGTCGGGATGGGATGCCGAGACCCCGCTGTCGACGACGGCGACCGTCGTTCCGGCGCCGCGGCTGATCTCCCACACCCGGTCGGCCTTGAAGTGCTCAGCGTTCAGCGGCCATTCACTCGAGCGGATGCTGTCGGCGTTGCCGACGGGTGAGCCGGCGACCAGGGCGGACATGGTGAATACGGCAATCCCGCAGGCATGGAAGAGCCGGCGTATCGCGGCCATGGGTGTTGCTCCTGGGGAGGAGTGACGATGAATCAAGCAGGCATGACGATGCCTAGATCGGTGGCGATCTTATACATACGCGCCTTGTCGGAAGTGGCGGGACGAAGCATCGGGACCGCGCTTTGCGGAACTTTTGCCAAGATCATTTAGCGGCAAAGCGGGAGATAGCCCGGCATCTCGGATGTCGGGTGGCGGTTGCGCACTGGACCCGAAGTGGTCGTGGTCGATAGAAGATCTGTCGGCCTGCCTGACGGGGGGTCTCGGACTCGTTTTCCCGGAGGGGTCGGCCGTGCGCCGTTTGTCACGCCGTGTATCGCAAAAGCCGTGGGCTCTCGGGGGAGGGGGCCTTCCTCGGCGCGCGGCTGGTCGTGCGCGGAACTGGGCGGCCGGATCCAACCGCATGTCCGGCTCGGTTCGGCGTTGGCCTGCTGCGCTGCTGTCGTTGTCTTTGGTACAGGCGGTGGTGCTCCAGCCCGCCGAGGCCTTCGCCCGCGAGCATGCCCCGTCGCCCGCCGCATCCGTGCAGGCTCCGCAGGTGCCGCAGCAGCGTTCGGACGACGCCGGACGGCAGGGGCACCAGGTTGGTGCGAATGAGACCTCGCGCCACGCCGACGGCGGCGTGGCGGCCGGGCACACGCCCGCCCCGGGAGAGGCGCCCGAGAAGACGGACCGTCAGAGCGGCGGCAAACCCCAAACGCCCGCCGCGCCCGAGCCGGTGAAGGGAAAGCAGGTCACGCCCCCCAACCTGCCCCGTCCCCATGCGGACAACGCGGACGGCTCACCGAAGCGCCAGGGCGAGGCTGCCGCAGGGCAGGTCGCGCCGACCAATGACTCCCCGGCGGCCTGGGTCGGCCCGACCGATCCGGCTGGCGGGGCCACCGAGGTCACCGGCGCCAGGACCTCCACCACCTCGGTTTTCCAGAACCCCGACGGCACCAAGACGATGCGCGTCTACAGCCAGCCCGTCCACTTCCAGAGGCCCGACGGGACCTGGGACAACATCGACACCGGCCTTTCCCACCGTCGGGATGGCCGCTGGGCCGAGGCCGCCAACGACCAGGCGCTCAGCTTCTCGCCGAGCGCCGACGGCACCGCGCTGATCGACTGGACACTGGACGCCGGCCACCGGATCTCCTACACCCTCCAGGGCGCCAAGCCGGTCTCGGCGACCGCCGCGGCGAACACGCTGACCTACCCCGGCGCGCTCCCGGACTCCGACGTCGTCTACAACACGCTCGCGCAGGGCATCAAGGAATCGCTGGTCCTGCACAGCGCCTCCGCCCCGGCGACCTGGGTGTTCCCGCTGAACACCACGGGCCTGTCGGCCTCCCTGGACGCCTCCGGCAACGTTCGCTTCACCGACGAGGCTGGCAAGGTCAGGATGACCATCCCGCACGGTTTCATGGAGGACTCGGCGCTCGACCCGCACTCCGGTGAAGGAGTCACCTCCAACGCCGTCACGTACAAGCTGACCGCCGTGGACGGAAAGCCCGCCCTCCAGATGGACCTCGACACGGCCTGGCTGAAGGACCCCAAGCGCGTCTTCCCTGTCAAAGTGGACCCCACCGGGCAGATCAACGGCACGCGTTCGACCTACATCGTGTCGAACAGCCGCATGAACCACGCGAGCGAAGCCAGCCTCAAGACCGGCAGCTTCAACGGGGGATCGTCCTACGACGTCAGCTACCTCGTCTTCGACTCCCTCGGCGCGAACCTCAGCAACAGGTACATCCAGAAGGCCGAACTGGACCTGAACGCGATCTGGAGCGGCGGCTGCCAGTCGCGCGACGTCGCCGTGCACGCCATCACCTCCCCGTGGGACCCGGGCAGCGTCAACGACCTCTCCCAGGTGTCGTTCGACCCCGTGGTGCTCGCCTCCGCCAACTTCGCCGCCCCCAACACCAACTACTGCCCGGGCTCACCCGTCACCGTGCCGTTCAACCTCGGAGGCGACCCGACCACGGCCGGAGTCCAGCTCGTCAACAGCTGGACCCACGGTGGCGGCAACTACGGTTTCGCGCTCACTTCAGACGCGAGCGACATCCAGGCCTGGAAGCAGTTCGACAGCGTCAACACCCAACACCCGCCGTTCCTGAAGCTGACCTACGTCGACTGGGCCGCCAGCTACTCGATCCCGCAGGACTACATACCGCCGACGGCCGTTACCGCAGGCTCGCAGCAGGTCACCATGACCAACCTCGCGGAGAACTGGTGGAATTCCAGCAGCATGCAGGTCAAGCCGCGGTTCTTCGACGCTAACTGGCACGAGTTCTGGCCGGGAGCGGGCACTACCACGGGCGTTCCGGGACTGGTCAAGACGGGGGATACGGCGACCTTCACCGCCACCATCCCGCCGATGGCGCCGGGGACCAGCTACCAGCTGTGCTGGGACGGCCTGGTGAACGGCACGTACTCACTCAGGGACGACTACGGTATTCCGTACCACACCTGCACCTGGGTCGCGGCCAAGAACGTCGACCCGCAGATCGACATGATGGTGCCGCTGTCGAACTCCGTGGTCAGCACCTTGTCCCCGCAGCTGTACGCCAGCGGCCACGATCCGGACAACTACCCGGGCACCGGGGTGGACTACAACTTCCGCGTCTACACCAACCCGTCCTCGGGCGACCCTCAGCTGATCGCCGAGTCGGGCTGGCAGCCGAACCAGACCTGGGCCGTGCCGGCCGGGAAACTATCCTGGAACAGCAGCTACCAGTGGACCGTCATGAGCGGGGACCACATCGGCGCCAGCCCGTGGTCGGGATACGCGACCTTCTCCACCCAGTTGCAGCAGCCCGTCATCACCTCCCACCTCGGCGGGGCCGCCGGCGACGCGGCGGGGCACGACTTCGACGCCCACGTGGGCAACTACACCACCTCCGCGACGGACGCGAGCGTGAAGACGGTCGGACCCGCTCTCACCGTGACCCGCTCGTACAACTCCCTCGACCCACGCACTTCCACGCTCTTCGGCGCCGGGTGGACGTCCGCCTTCGACATGCAGGTACAGCCGGACGCGGACGGCACCGGCTCAGTGGTCCTGACCACTGCCAACGGACGCACCGCGCGCTTCGGGCTGGGCAGCGGCAACGTCTACACCCCGCCGCCGGGCGAGTTCGCCTCCCTGACCAAGGTCGACACCGGATTCGACCTGACCGCCAAGGACGGCGTGGTCTACCAGTTCCACATACCCAGCGGCAGTGCCTTCGCGCTGTCCCGGGTCACCGACGCGGCCGGACACATCCAGGACCTCACCTACGCCAACGGCAAACTCACCACGGTCAAGGACAAC
The DNA here is from genome assembly GCF_043202455.1 of Kitasatospora sp. NPDC048194. NCBI lineage: Bacteria > Bacillati > Actinomycetota > Actinomycetes > Kitasatosporales > Streptomycetaceae > Kitasatospora > Kitasatospora sp. NPDC048194. Next base: position 22,364 of record NZ_JBIDAK010000045.1, on the reverse strand, counting down.
GCCTCAGGCCGGGCGCTGCACTTCGAGTGGACGACCGACAACCGGCACGTCGCCAAGGTGTACACCGATCCCGCGGTCGGGACGGACTGGAACACCGCCCAGACCTGGACCTACGCGTACGACAGCGGCAACCCGGACCAGCTGGACAGCGTCTGCACCCCGCCGGCCGGAACCAACACCACCAGGCCCTGCACTGGCTACACCTACACCCCGGGTTCCCACCTGCGCTCGGCTATCCTCGACTCCGCCCCCGTCTCGTACTGGCGCCTCGGCGAAGCCTCCGGCACCACCGCGGCCAGTGAGGTGGTCGAGAACCAGGGCAACGACAACGCCACCTACTCCTCCAGTGGCGTGACCCTGGGTACCCCCGGGCCGGCGGCATCCGCGACGGCGGCGACCTTCGACGGAAGTACCGGCTATGTGACGCTTCCGCAGACCGCACTGGCCACGTCGTCCTACACATCGGTCGGACTCTGGTTCAAGACCACCGGCTCCGGCGTGCTTTTCAGCTACCAGACGGAGAGTTTCCCCGGCAGCGGCACCACGGCGGGCGACTACACCCCCGCGCTCTACGTCGGGATCTCCGGCAAGCTCCACGGCAAGTTCTGGGCCGGCTCCTCCAACCCCATGCAGTCCACCAAGGCGGTCAATGACGGCCAATGGCACTTCGCGCTCCTGTCCGCCTCCGGCGTCACCCAGACGCTGTACCTGGACGGCCAGGCCCAGGCCACACTGAACGGTCCCGTCCTCGCCCCGGGGCAGCGCGCCGGAGCCATCGGCGGCGGCTTCACCAGCGCCTGGTGGCAGGACAGCCCGTTCACCGACTTCACCGGCCGGGCCAGCTACTTCACCGGCAGCATCAGCGACGTCGCCTTCTACAACCGCACCCTCGGCGCCCCGACCGTCCAGGCCCTGTGGCAGGCCGGCAGCCAGCCCTCGACGGAGCTGTCCGGACTGAAGCTTCCCTCCGGCAAGACCCAGCTCGCCGCCGCCTACGACACCGTCAAGGACCGCGCCTCCCAGATCACCGACGGCAACGGCGGCACTTGGAAGCTCGCCAACCCGACCGTCTCCGGCTCCTCCCAGGAATACCGCGGCCAGGTCATGGGATCGCAGCCCGCCGGATACTGGCGCCTATCGGAGAGCCAGGGCGTCCAGGCCGCCAACCAGGTCTACAGCCCCCGGCCCACCCCCAACAACGGCACCTACTCCGGCGTGACCCTCGGAGCCGCCGGGCCGATGACGGGTTCCGCCGGGTCCGCTTCCTTCAACGGCAGCACCTCCTGGGCCGAGCTGCCGGCCTCCTACGCACCCCAGTCGGGCCCGGGAACGCTGGGCGTGTGGTTCAAGACCAGCAGCGCCGGCGTTCTGCTCAGCTACCAGTCCTTCCCCCTCGACGCGCCCCACAGCCAGTGGGGCCTGCACTGGAACCCGGCCCTGTACGTCGGCACCGACGGCAAACTCCACGCGCAGCTGTGGACCGGTGACGCTTCCCACACCATGGCCAGCGCCACCACGGTGAACGACAACAAGTGGCACTTCGCCGTACTGTCTGCCGACACCCCCACATCGCAACAGCTCTACGTGGACGGCGCTCAGAGTGCCGGCCCGCTGACCGGCAGCATCACCCCCAACGGCACCGAGCACGTCTTCGTCGGCGCCGGCGCCGTCTCCCTCGGCTGGCCCGCCGCCCCCAGTGACGACTCAGGCCACTTCAACGGCCAGATCGCCGACGTGATGGCGTTCCCGCGCGGCCTGGACAGCACATCGGTCGCAAACCTCTACCAGGTGGCCACCAGCGGCGGCGCCGCCCAGTACGACGCGGCCGTCGTCGACGCCCACCCCACGGGCTACTGGCGAATGGGTGACACCAGCGGCAACCAGGCCACCGAGGTCGTCTCCTCCGCGGCACTGGCGCAGAACCGGGGCAGCTACCACTCCACCACCTGCTGCCAGAGCGGTCCCTGGGCCTCCGGCACCTCCACGGCCACCGGCTTCGACGGCACCACCTCCTACATCCAGCTGCCGGCTAACACCGCTCCCAAGCCCTACGGCGCCACGACCGTCGAGCTCTGGTTCAAGACCAAGAGTCCCGGCGTCATCTACGGCTACCAGGACTTCCCGCTTGGTGCCGACCACCCGCAGGGAAGCAAGTGGAACCCCGCCCTGTACGTCGGGACCGACGGCAAGCTCTACGGAGCCCTGTGGACCGGTGACACCGCGAACGCTCTGGCCACCCCGGCGGCGGTCAACGACGGCGCCTGGCACCACGTCGCGCTCAGCGGTGACAGCAACGGCCAGACCCTCTACCTCGACGGAACCAAGGCCGCGGCCAGCACGGTCGCCCGTCCCATCACCTACAACGGATCCCCCTACGTCTACCTCGGTGCCGGCACGGACGACGGCGCCTGGCCCAACCACCCGACCGACGTGAGCGGCCACCTCAACGGCGCGATCGCCGAATTCGCGATCTACAGCTACCCGCTCACCCCGAGCGCGGTCGCCGCCCACCACAGTGCCGCCACCACCCCCGGCACCACCGGCGGCCTAGATGCCGCAGGCGCCTACCGTGCCGCCGTCGTCCAGGCCGGACCTATCCAGTACTGGCGCCTCAACGACCCGTCCGGCTCCTGGTACGCGGCCGCCGAACTCGGCACCGCCATGCCCGATCTGACCGCCGGCACGTACAGCAACGTCACTCTCAACGCCAACGGCCCGTCCAACGACTACGGCAACCAGCGCGCGGCGGTCTTCAACGGCACCACCTCGCAGATCCAGCTCCCGTCCAACGCCGCGCCCACCCACGGCCCCGCCAGCATGGAGCTCTGGTTCAACACCACCAGCGGCGGACCGCTCTACAGCTACCAGGACTTCCCCGTGGGCGCCCCCCTCGGGAACAGCTGGAACCCGGCCCTGTACGTCGGATCGGACGGCCGCATCCACGGCGAGTTCTGGATGGGCTCCGGCGCCGTCATGACCTCCGACCGGACGGTCAACGACGGCAAGTGGCACCAGGTGGTCCTCGCGGCCGACGACAGCGGCCAGACCATCTACATCGACGGACAGCCCAGCGCCTCCGACACCAGCGGACGCAAGATCACCTTCAACGGCACGCCGTACGTCTACCTGGGCGCCGGCACCACCACCGGCTGGGGCTGGCCCGGCGGCGGCGCCGACCACTTCACCGGCAGCATCGCGGAAGCCTCCTACTACACCAGCCGGCTCGACGCCGCCACGGTCGCCGCCCACTACAAGGCCATGGGCAACGGCGGCACCGCCACACCCGTCACCACCGCCACCGTCACCGACCCCACCGGCAACACCCTCTCCTACCGCTACGACGCCCGCACCGCCAAGCTCATCGCAAGCAGCGACGCCTGGGGGCACACCACCCGCTACACGTACGACACCAACGGCTTCCTCTACACCGTCACCGACGCCGACGGTCACACCGTCACCACGGGCCACGACGACCGGGGCAACGTGCTCTCCCGCACGACCTGCCAGGACACCACCCACTGCCACACCAGCTACACCCACTACAACCTCGACGCCACCGCGGACCACCTCGGAGCCCTCAACGACACGGTGACCGACCGCAGCGACGCCCGCTCCAACGGGCCCGGGGACGCCACCTACCGCACGCAGTACACCTACGACCCGGCTGGCGAACTTCTGTCCACGACCGTGCCAGCCACCGCCGACTTCCCCCAGGGACGCACCTCCTACGTCGCCCGCACCAGTGGCAGCGAGACGGCCATCGGCAGCGACGGAAAACCGACGACCGGAACCCAGCCGGCTGGCCTCGTCACCTCGCAGTCCCCGTACGTCGACCACACGGCCTACCCCAACCAGGCGTCTGTGCCGGCGAACCTGAGCACCGTCAACTCGTACAACGCGGCCGGCGACCTCACCAAGACCGTCAGCCCGCTTGGCCTGGTCACCACCTACAGCTACAACAACCTCGGCCGTCTCACCTCCATCACCGAGAGCTGCGCCAACTGCGGCCCCGGGCAGACCCCGACCACGTCCACGACCAGCTACACGTGGGACGGCCAGGGCAACCCGCTCACCCGCACGGATCCGGCCACGACGGACGCCGTCACCGGCACCGTTCACACCCGCCGGACCACCACCACCTACGACACCGACGGCAACCCCCTCACCCAGACCGTCGCCGACCTCACCGGCGGTGACACCCCGCGCACCACCACTTGGGCCTACTCCAGCGCGACCAGCCAGCTCACGAAGGTCACCGATCCGGCCGGCCGCTCGACCAGCTACACCTACGACAAGTACGGCAACAAGGCCACCAGCACCGACGCAGCCGGCACCACCTACAACTACGACTACGCCCCGATGGGCTGGCTCCAACAGGTCACCATCGCCAACTACACCGGAAGCCCCACCAACCCGATAGACACCCGTCCGCAGATCGTCGAGTCCCGCGCCTACGACCCCGCCGGCCGCCTGGCCAAGGTGACGGACGCGATGGGCCGCTCCACCCACACCTACTACAACGACGACGACACCGTCGCCGAGATCGACGCCGACGGATTCCACAACTTCGACCCCGTCGCGAAGGCCTTCGACGGCACCCTGCGCAACGTCGTCCTGCAGCAGAACACCTACGACGCGGCCGGCCACCTCACCCAGCGCGTGACCGGCGGCGGCAAGACCACCGTCACCAACACCTGGGACGCCGCCGGCCGCGCCACCAGCACCACGGTCGACCCCGGCGGCCTCAACCGCACCAGCAGCAACACCTACGACGCCGCCGGCCACGTACTGCGCTCCACGATCACTGACGGGACCCAGACCCGGGAGAGCGACTTCACCTACGACGTCGCCGGGAACGTCACCACGCAGACCGCCAAGAACCCGCCGCAGGACTCCACCACGACCTTCACCTACGACCAGCGCGGCCTGCCGATCACCCGAACCAGTCCCAACGGCAACGTCAGCGGCGCCAACCCCGCCGCTTACACCGTCGGGTTCCTCCACGACGAGGCGGGTCAGCAGGTCGTCACCACCGAACCTCCGACGGCCACCACCACCTTCAACCCCGTAACCGGCCAGCCCCTCACGCTGACCGTCGCCCCCCAGACCCGCACCGGCTACAACACCTTCGGCGAGAGCGCCGAGACCAAAGACCCGACCGGCAACATCGTCACCACCACTCACACCTTCGACGCCACCGGCGAACATCTCGCCGTCGCCAGCAACACCTATACCGCCCCCGACGCAAGCGGTACCTTCACCGCCGTCACCCGCACCGACTTCGACGCCATGGGCCGCCCCAAGGTCCTCACCGATGCCAAGGGCAATACGGCCACCAACACCTACGACCAGCTCGGCAACCTCGTCGAGAAGGACTTCCCGGCCATCGGCGGGGTGATCCCCAAGTGGCTCTACAGCTACGACCTCGACGGTGAGATTCAGTCGGCCACCGACCCGACAGGCGCAGTCGTCCTGTCGACGTACGACGACCTCAGTCGCCCCGTCACCATCAGCAAGCAGGTCCGTCAGACCACCCACGGCACGAGTGGCGCCACCCCCGCGGTCTACACAGGCAGCTTCGGCTACGACGACGCCGGCAACCGCACCAGCGTCATTACCGCCAACCGTGAGACCACCCTCAACTCCTACGACGCAGCAGGGGAGCTGACCAGCACGACCGACCCGCTGGGCAACACCACGACCACGGCTTACGACCTCGTCGGCGCTCCGGTACGCACCACCGCGCCCGCGGACTCACCCGGCCGAGTCGGACGCGCCGCCGCCACGACGTACGACCAGGTCGGTCGCCCGGTGAGTATTGCCAGCCTCGACGAGAGCGGGGCGGTGGTGTCGACGAGCCACATCCAGTACGACGCCGACGGAAACGCCCTGGCATCCACCGATGCGGACGGCAACACACGCCACACCGAGTACAACGGGCTCGGCCAGCCGGTCCGACAGATTCAGCCGGTGGACGCCACACACAACATCACCACCACACTGGGCTACGACGCCGCAGGCCACCGCACGGTCTACACCGACGGCAACGGGCAGAGCACCTACTTCACCTACAACGCCCTCGGGCTGGCGGAGTCCACCATCGAACCGGCGACCTCCGCCTACCCGAACCTCGCCGACCGCACCTACACCACGGCATACGACCCGAACCTGCAGCCGGTCACCGCCCTCAAGCCGGGCGGAGTGAAGATCCAGACCACGTACGACACCTCAGGCCGAATCACCACCCAGAGCGGCAGCGGAGGTGAGGCGCCGACCACCAACCGCAACATCGGCTACGACCTCGCCGGACGGATCACCTCCATCTCCACCCCGAACGGCCCGCAGACCTTCAGCTACGAGGACCGCGGACTGCTGTGGACCAGCTCCGGCCCACAGGGCCAGGCGAACTTCACCTACAACGCCGACGGCCTCCTCGCGTCCCGTACCAATGCGGCGGGCACCGCCAACTTCGCCTACGACGTGGCGGGCCGCCTGAAGTCCTTCGCCGACCCGCTCACCGCAAGCACCGTCGGCTACGCCTACAACCCGTCCGGTACCTTGCAGTCGGTCACCTACGGCAGCGGCACAACCCGCTCATTCACCTACGACGGGAAGCAAAACCTCGCAAGCGACACCCTCAGCACGTCAGGCGCTACCAAGGCGTCCCAGACGTACGGCTACTACCCCTCGGGTCGACTGAAGACCCAGAACACGACCGGGCTCGCCGGCACACCGAACGCCAGCTACACCTACGACCAGTCGGGCAGGCTGTCCACCTGGAACAAGGGGGACAGCGCCACCTCCTACAGCTACGACGACAACGGCAACCTCACCAAGTCGGGTGCCACGACCGCGACCTACAACCAGCGCAACCAGCTGCTCACCGCAGGGTTGAACACCTACACCTTCACCGCCCGAGGGACCAGGTCGTCCGTCAGCAGCGGCAACACAACAGCCACTGCCCTCTACGACGCGTTCGACGAACTCGTGACGCAGGGAAGCCAGACCTACTCCTACGACGCCTTCGGCCGACTGGCCTCCACCGCGGGCCGCACCTTCAGCTACGACGACTCGAGCAACCACCTCGTCACGGACGGCGCGGAGACATACAGCCGCACCCCCGACGGCGGCCTTATCTCCGTCGGTGCCGCCGGCACCGCCAACTTCACCTACAGCAACCGGCACGGCGACCTCGTCGGCACGTTCACCGCCAACAGCACCGCCATGGCAGGCTCCGGGGCCTTCGACCCGTGGGGCAAGCCCGACGGCACAGCCACAACCGGCAGCCGGATCGGCTACCAAGGCGGCTGGACCGATCCAACCAGTGGACAGGTCAACGCGGCCAGCCGCTGGTACGACCCTTCCACCGCCGAGTTCACCAGCCGCGACTCCGCCCAACTGGCCACCGGCACCACATCGGCCGCCAACCTCTACGCCTACGCGAACAGCGACCCGATGAACGCGGCCGACACCAGCGGACACCGCGCCTGCGTTCCGTTCCCCATAGCGGCACCCAGGGGCGGCGGCGGTGACGACGGGGACAACGAGGACCCCACGCCGCCTCCCGCAGTTTCGACGCCCCCGCTGGCCGTAGCGCCGCAGCCTGCCCCGGCCCAGCCTGACTACGCTCCCGCTGCCCGGCAGCAGTACGACATGCAGCAGATGCTGGAACAGCAGCACCTGAACGATGCGATGCATCCGTTTGGCTACTCCGGTGGTTCGCTTGATGTGCCGTCATGGGGGTTGTATGCCTCTCCGCTGGGTGCCGGAGCAATCCCGGAGATGTTCGGAAGTATCCCGTGGGGAGGGATCTTCGAAGGGGGCGCCCTTGCCCTGAACCCGTTCTCCCGGAGCAGCTGCGACACGCCAACCGGCCACCAACACCCACGGCCGCACGGCGGTGGGTCGGCGAGCCCCAGCCGCCCCCAGCCCGACCCCCACACGATCGAACCCGTCCCGTGCACGCACTGCTCCACCTCCGCGCCCGCCGGCACACCGCTCAACGGCCCGGAACTCGGGCTGACGCAGCAAGGAAAGCCGCTCCCCGAGCTTGGTGGGCAGACGCTGCTCGACCCATACCAGCCGGGGGCAGTGACCAATGATGGCCTGTTCCTGTGGCCTCAGGACGCGGCTATCGCGTACAACCCTAAACTTGACGAGCAGGACAGCGAACAGGGATGCCGTTCGACCAAGAAGACGTGGGTCTACTACCAACCGCGCGATCAGGCGGGGAGAGCAACCGGTGTCACTGCCTGTCTAAATGCCGCAGATATCGACTATCAGGACCGGGGGCGTAAGCCGGATCCGAATAAGAACACCTTCATCATCGGTGGTGACACTCGCTCGACAGCCGCCGGTACCTATGATCCGCCGGGGTTTGTTGATGGAACCAAGCAAGCTCGGGGCCACCTCCTCGCTAGGCAACTGGGCGGCTCAGGATTGGAGATGAGGAACCTGGTGCCCCTCTACACGAACGCAAACTCCGTCGTTATGAAGAGCTACGAAGATCAAGTTCGAGCGGCGCTCGATCGCGGAGAGACGGTCTATTTCAGCTCTCAGGTCGAGTACTGGGACAAGACAAATCCGGATCCGCGCCGAATATGGTTCAATGCACGTGGGACAGGTACGCTGAACATCAGCGTGCCCATCGATAACATATAGTTGTGTGGCTGAAGGATAGAGATCTTGGGATTTATCGAAGAACTAGCGGCGCTCGGCGGTCTGGCTGAGGCGCGCAACTTTGTGGTGCCCTGGCAGGACATCGAGCGAGAGCTCGGCATCGGAGTGCCATCCGACTATGTCGAATACGTTGGTCATTTCGGTCCGGGTGGCTGGAGCAACTACCTGGGCGTGCTGATTCCGGGGGTGGCGGATTCATCCAGCGAGCTTGTGCACCAGTCGAAGAGTCTGAACGAGCTGCTGACCCAGCATCCCATCATCCGTGAGCAGCAGCCGTTCCCCATATTCCCGGAGCCCGAGGGCTTGCTGAGGTGGGGCAACTGCGCGACCGCCGAGACATTCCACTGGCGCGTTGACGGGAATGCTCCGGACTCATGGTCCACGGTGGTGCTCGGGGACACGAAGGAGGAAGTCTACGAGTTCCAGGGACCGATGACGGAGTTCCTGGTAAAGCTGTTCGACCGCCGGATTGAGATTCCGTTTATGACTCAGGTGCCAAAGAGGACGGATACCCGGTTTATGCCAGGGGAGGGGAGCCCCTTGAGCCCACGCTTCCGTATCGAACCCCTGGGTTACTTCGCGAGCTGAGCCAGGACTGGGAACGGCGGGTGGGCCTCAACGCAACTGGGGCGGTCCGCGCGGCGAGATCGACGCTGATCTGGTTGTGGGCGTTCAGACAGGCGATGGTCAAGGTTTTCACCTTGTGCCGGGCGGGTTCGGTGTGGGCGGGGGTGGAGCCGAGTAGGGCGATGGCGGGCTTGGCGCTGTCGGAGGGCGGCGTGCCGGGATCCGGGGCGTCGAGCCCGATCGCGTTCTTCATCCGCTCGGGCGTCCGGTAGTCCCGATTGCTCGCGGCGACGGCCGAGCCGGCGGCGGTGCCATCGGACAGCGTCGCCACGGAGATGCCGGAGTCGCTGGATGCCGCAGTCGCCCGGGCGACCGGCGCGCTGGGGGTGCCTGGTGGCTGGGCCGCGGCGGTCCTGGCACCGGCGACGGCCAGTATGCCGCCGTGGCCAGCGAGAACAGTGCACTCGGCCGCAGGAAGCCGCGCTTGACCCAGGCCGAGGCCGTTGAACCGGCCGAGCCGTCCCGGCCGGGACGGACCGCGTACCGGCGCGAGTCTGCGAACCCGAACGGGTCGACCACCGCGCTGCGGGCCGATGTCCTCGGCGCGCTCGGTGTCCTCAAGGCCGCCACCGCCGACCAGCTCCAGCGCCTGCTGCGCCCGCAGGCGGCGTCGAACACCGTGATCCGGCAGGCGCTGCGCGATCTCGCGCTGCACGGCCTGGTCGCCTCGGACGGCAACACCCGGGACCGGCACAAGACGTGGCGGCTGGAGAGCACGGCCGGACTGGAGGCGGCCGGGCACGTCGTCGGCGTGCCCCGTGCCGACATGGGCTCCACGGCCCGGGGAGCCGGGTGCGGGGCCTTCGACCGCGAGGCGCGCAGCCGCCCGCCCGGCGGAGCCTTGGCGGCGCTCGCGGTGTGCTGGGGCGCGGATGCCCGCATCCAGTGGGCCCCGCAACGCTCCTACGCGAATCGTGGCAGCTTCCGCGCGCCCGGGGGGGAGGGTGCAGTGTCGCGGCGGCCCGCGGGAGGCAGGATGAAGCGGGGCCTGTGGCGTTGCCTTCCCGCGGAATGAGGCGATGAGCCCTATGGGTATTGCTGCGGTGCGTGGTCGCTCGGTGTCGATGGACACAGCCGTTCCGGCCGCCTGCCGGAGCGGCATCTGGCCGCCCTGGACACCTTCGACGAGGTGCTGGCCGACCGGACATGACCGCACGCGTGCAGCTTCGGCGCGGCGACCTGCTCCTGATGGCCAACACCAGCGTCCTGCACGGCCGCACCGCCTTCACCGACCCCTGCGACCCCTCACAAGCCCGCTACCTCGTACGCGCCTGGGCCGACTGAGCCCACGCCCACCGCCAGGCACCCGCCTTTCCCCAGCAAGCAGGCCGGGCTGCGCCGCACGGACGTATGCCGCGACGCCCGACAACGGATCGAAGTCCGGGATCCGGGTCCGAGGTCCGGCATGGACACGGATCGCATCCCACCAGGAGGTCACCATGTCGCTGCTGTTCCTGCCCAAGGCAGTCCTGCTGACCGCGGTCATTGCCGCGGCCCTCGGACCGGCTGCCCGCCCTTCACTGCCCGGCCGGTGGCTTGCCCTCTCGCGGGCCCCTGGCCACAGTCAGCCCGGCTCCGGGGCTTCTGCCGCTCTGACACCGACTGTCCGAGGCCGCCCAGAGCGCCTTGGCGGACCACCCGTATCAGGAGGTGCACCCGTGCCCGCCCGTGTTCTTGGCACAGTACAGGGCCGCTGTCCCGACTGCCACGTCGTGCGATGGCTGCGCTCCGACAGCGGCCGTTGCGCCTGGTGCTCCAGGACCTGCCCGGGCTGCGCAGGGACACGGCGCGCAAACGCCGAGCGCTGCGCCGCGTGCGACCGCCGCGCCGCCCAAGGCCCCGGACGAGGTCCGTGCGCGCACTGCGGCCGGCGCCGGATCTTGGACGCCGCCACCCAGCACTGCCGCCCCTGCCGCACCCACGACCCCGGCACCGCCGCGCCACCACCTTCGTGCGAGGCCTGCGGACGGCCCGGCCAGTGGATCAAGGGCCTGTGCAAGGCCTGCTACCAGCGCTCGGCCCGGACCGTGATCGCCCGCGCCCAGGGCTGGACCCGCCGCCTCACCGACACCCCGCTGTGGTGGCAAGACCTCGCCGACCATCTCGCCACCCACCGCAACCCCATGTACGCCGGCGACGTCATCGCCCGCACCGCCCGACTCCTCCACCTCCCACCCGCCCCCACCCCTGCCGTGCTCCTCAGCCGCGCACACGACCACGACCCCCAACTCGCCCGAGCCCTCACCGACTTCTTCACCACCCATGGCCACCTCGCCCCCATCCCCGAAACCGACACCGAGGACCTGCGCGCCGCCGCCCGCCGCCAGCGCCGCCTCGACGCCACCCCCGCCCCGCTGCGCCCCGCCGCCCGGGCCTTCGCCGACCACCTCCTGGCCGAACGCGCCCACGCCATCAAGCACGGCCTGCGCCCCAAGCAGCTTCGGACCATCGAGGTACGCCTGACCACCGTCCGCGACTTCGCCCTGCACTTGCACGGCCAGGGCACCACCACCTGGGCGAGCGTCAATACCCACGATGTGGATGCGTTCCTGGCCCGTAATCCGTGCCACCGTACCGCGCACCTGGCCGGCCTGCGCCAGTTCTTCTCAGACACCCACCGCACCGGCCTGATCCTCCACGACCCCACCGCACCGCTGGACGCCCCGCAGCACCGCGGGTTCCGCGGCCCCACCCTCACCCTCGACCACCAGCGCGCCCTCTACCGACGCTGGACCACCAACCCGGACACGCACCCCCACGAAGCCCTCATCGGCCTCGCCGCCCTCCTCCACGCCGCCACCACCACCGAACTACGCCACCTGACCGACGACGCCCTGGACACCGGCCGCCGCACGCTGCACTTCCCCGGCCGCCCGGCACCCGCCCCGCTCGACACCGCGACCTGGCAAGCCCTGCAGCGCTGCCTGGACCACCGCACCCGCACCGGGTCGGCCAACCCCCACATCCTCACTACCCGCCTCACCGCCACCACCCGTGCCCCCGCCGGCACCGCCCACATCCGTGACAGCCTCACCCCCGTCGGCCTACTGCCGCGGATCCTGCGCTCCACGCGTCTGCTGACCCTCGCCGTCCAACTCGACATCGAACTGCTCACCGCGGCACTCGGCATGTCCTACTCCGGCGTCACCCCCTATGTACGCGCGACCGAAGGGTGAACCGTCACCCGGCTCACGGACAGGACGGCCGCTACCTCGCCCGAGCACGGGGGTCCCGGGTTCACCGCTATGGTGCGACCCCCGGTCGGGAAAACCAGTGTGCCCGGCCGTTTTGGCGGAGGAGGATGGGCGGCCCCGGGCGCGCCTCCGGCGCGATGACGCCGACGACGAAGCGATGCTGGAGATGATGTTGAGCAGCCTCCTGGAGCCCTTGGACGAACCGCAGTCGCTCCTAAGGCTTGTCTGATAATTGATCTTGTGGCAGGTCGAGGCGAGTTGACGGACGCGGCGTGGGAGCGGATAGAGCCCCTGTTGCCGCAGATGGACGGGCGCGGTCGTCCGTGGCGTGATCACCGGCAGGTGGTCAACGGTGTGTTGTGGCGGCTGCGGACCGGGGCGCCGTGGCGTGATCTCCCGGATCGGTACGGGCCGTGGCAGACCGTCTACGAGCGGTTCGCCCGCTGGGAGGCCGATGGCACGTGGGCGAGGCTGCTGGAGCACGTCCAGGTCCGTGACGACGCGGTGGGCCGGGTGGAGTGGGCCGTCTCCGTCGATTCCACGGTCAACCGGGCCCACCAGCACGCGGCCGGCGCTCGCAAAAAGGTGCCCCTATGGTTTTCGTCAAGCGGCGGTGACGGCCGGGGGTTCATAGAGGGTGCCGTCTCGGAGCATGGCGAAGAGCACGTCGATGCGTCGGCGGGCCAGGCAGACGAGGGCGGCGACGTGGTGCTTTCCCTGTCGTCGCTTCTTGTCGTAGTAGGTGCGTGATTCGGGCTGGGACAGCGACGCGAACGCGGCGAGGTAAAAGGCCCGTTTGAGCTGCTTGTTGCCGCGGCGGGAGGGGCGCTCGCCGCGTATGGAGGAGCCGGAGCTTCTGGTCACTGGTGCCAGTCCGGCGTAGGCGGCCAGGTGACCGGCGGTCGGGAAGGTGCCGGCGTCGCCGACGTCGATGAGGATGCGGGCTCCGGTCCTGACCCCTATGCCGGGCATGGAGGTCAGGACCTGGGAAAGAGGGTGGGCCTCCAGCAGTTCCTCGATGCGGGCGCCGAGGAGTTTGCGCTGGTCGAGCACGGAGCTGAGTGAGCCGGCGAGGCTGGGGACGATGAGCGCGGCGGCGTCGGTGCCGGGCACGACGACGCTCTGCTCGTCGAGGGCTTCGAAGATCTCCTCGACCAGGCGCTCGGCCAGTCGTGGGGCTTTGGGCCGCAGCAGTGTGACCAGGCGGCGTCTTCCGGCTTTCCTCAACTGGGCTGGACCGCCGTGGCGTTCGAGCAGGGAAAGGACGGCGGGATGGTCCAGCCTGGGGCCAAGAACCCGCTCCAGCGAGGGGTGGATCTGGGTGAGCAGGCCACGCAGCCGGTTCTTGATCCTGGTGGACTCGGCGGCCAGGTCGTCGTCGAACCCGACGATCATCTCCAGCTCGGCGACGGTCTCGTCGGACATCGCCAAGTCGCGGAGCGTGTGCGGCATCGTTCGCGCGGCGTCCGCGATGATCACCGCGTCTCGGGCATCGGTCTTGGCCTCGCCGGGGTAGAGGTCGGCGATACGTCGCATCGCCAGGCCGGGCAGGTAGGCGACTCGGCAGCCCGCGTCGCGGGCCACGGCCATCGGCAGGGCTCCGATCGAGGCGGGTTGGTCGACCACCACCAGCACGGTGCCGTGCTTGGCCTGGAGCTTGCCGAACACCTCACGCAGCTTCGGTTCGGTGTTGGGCAGCCGCTTGTCGAAGACCCGCTTGCCAGCCGGGGTCAGGGCGGTGGCATGGTGCTCGCCTTTTCCCACATCCAGGCCCAGGTAGACGTCGATGTCACCCGTGTCGATCACGCGCACTCTCCACAGTGGTCGTGCCCTCCCCGGCCTCACCTGCGGCATCAGCGTGCCGGCATCCACGTTACGAAGAGCCTGCGTCACCCGGGACGGGATCGGCGCGCGTGCCCCTAATCAGCGGTCTGCCAATGCCTCCGGTACCCGGTGACAGCACCTTTTCGATCATGATCGACTGGGGCCACAAGTCATGCCGGGCCCGGCGGCCGGGAGCCCCGTTGCGGGGCCGTGAAAAAGGTAACGGGCCGCAAACGGGGACGAACTGGAAGATCCGGGCCGCTCGCAGACGCGCCAGGCCCTCGGCCGGTCCCGAGGCGGGCTGACCACAAAGGTCCACCTCGCCGTCGACGGCCGGGGCCTGCCGCTGTCGATCGTGCTCACTCCCGGCAACGTCAACGACGCGACCGCGTTCGGCCAGGTCCTCGACGGGATCCGGATCCCTCGTCCGGGCCCGGGCCGCCCCCGCACGACGCCGTTGCGGGTGCTGGGCGACAAGGCCTATTCCAGCCGGGCGATCCGCCACCTGCTGCGGCGCCGGGGCATCGCCGCCACGATCCCCGAACGCCGCGACCAGGCCGGCAACCGCCGACGGCGCGGATCCCTCGGCGGCTGGCCACCCGCCTTCGACAAGGAGGTTTACCGCGACCGCAACGTAGTCGAACGATGCTTCGCCCGCCTCAAGCAGTTCCGCGCGATCGCCACCAGGTTCGACAAGCTCGCGGACCGCTACCGAGCAGGAATCGTCCTGGCTTCCCTGATCCTCTGGCTTCGCGAACCAGCCAGATGATCATTTGTCAGACAAGCCTTAGTCCGCACGGTCTGGAGCCAGTTCCGGAATAGCCATCGGTTCCCCGTCTACTCCTATGTGGAGTACGTGATGCGCCGCGCCGGGCACAACGCCGCGGCCGTGCTGCGCAGCTTCCCCACCGTCGGGGGCCACCTGCGCGCCTTCGGGGAGGGGTATAGCGCGGTCGGCTGGCAGCATCAGGGCACGCACATCCCGCCGGAGGCGGAGGTGTGGCTGACCCTCGCCGGTCTCCACCACGTCGGCGCACCGGTCGATGTGGTCGACGTATTGCTCACCTACATGCGCGCGCTGACGAAGGTGCAGGGGCTGATCCTGGAACACCCCTTCGACGTGCCCGACCTCGGCCTGGACCTCACGGAAGTCCTGCAGTACACCGCCGACCCAGACCGCAGCGCTGGCTGTCTACCTTGGGTAACAGCCGTGGCCGAACACGAGTGGCCCGGCCTGCGTTTCTCCCGCACTCCCGGCACGATCACGGGCACCGGCACGCTCGGCTACCTTCCCGCCGCCGACTTCCACACCACCGACGACTACCTCGCGGCCGTCTCGGTCGCCCTCGCCCAGCCCGAGCTACCGGCCACGCTGCCGTACGGGGACGCCCGGGCCCTGCTGCGCGCGGCCAACTTCCTCGACGTCACCCACGAACTGGTCGTCGGCACCCCGGTGGTGGAGCGGCCGCCGATGGACCGCTCAAGCCTCCTCGCCCTGCCCGCAGCCACCGAAGCCGACTTCCACACCGGCGTGACCGTTCTCGCCGAGCTCCTCGGCAAGCTCAAGATCCCGGGCAAAAACCCGTCGCACGCCCTGGGCCGACTCGAACAGCACCTAGTGGCCCAGCTGCCAGCCATCGACCAGGCCATCGTCCGCGAAGCCGTGCACACCCTGGACCAGATACGCCACCTGCGGAACTCCACCATCCACACCAAGCCGGCTCCCACCCTGCTCCAGGCGCACGAAAGCCTCGGCCTCACCTTCCCCATCACCGACTTCGCCACGGCCTGGGACAGTGTGCGGGCCCACGCTGAGCAGGCCTTCGGCGCACTGCAAGAGGCGATCCAGGCCGCTCGGCCCGCTCAGGCCGAGGACGGGAACACGGCGAACGGGGCGACCACCGTCTGAAGGAGACGACTTCCGGCGCGCCAGGCGCCAGCAACGCCTGGAGGCCGTTACCCACAGGGTGACGGCCTCCAACGCCTTCTCGGGGCCGACGCAGCGTGCTGCCGGCCACGGACACCGACCTCGTCCGGGCTCGTTCTACCAGGCCACTCCGAGGGCCTCCAGCTGCCCGTTGTTCCGGGCTGAGCTTGTCCCGGCGGGCCTTTCGGTTGTTCTTGTTCAGCCAGGCCCCGAGCGACGTCCCGCCCTCCTTGTGCGTGCGCGGCACGCGAACGTGCCCCTCACGCTCGACGAAGGCGGTGAGGGCGGCCAGGCCCTGCTGGAAGCGGTCGGCGCGAGATACCTTCGGCTTCGCCTCGGCGGCCTGCTTCGCCGCCACCAGCTCCTGGTCCTCCTCGATGCCGATCGCCGACAACAGGTCCCGCTGGTCTGCCTCCAGGCCTAGCCAGCTGGCGCGCTGCGCCTTCACCCACCGGCCGAGCTGCTCGCCCTCGAACACCGTTTCCAAGGGCAGCGGGGCCCAGTTGACCCGCCCGTCGGCTTCGAGCCACCACTGCCGGGCCACCGCGTAAGTGTGCTGCCAGGTGATCGGCCGCGTGGGGCACGACGTCACCGGCCTCATCCGGCCCGGCGACGAGGACCGCAGCCCGTATGTCACCGGTCCGGCTTGGCCTCTCGGCGACGGGTACTCCGACGACCCGCCCTTCTGACCGTCCCGACGGGGTAGAGGGCCCGCCGCTGGGGACGGTCTGAAAGATCTGCGAGACGTACTGGCGGCCCCGCTACACCAAGGCACCTCAGCTCGATCACCGCCAGCGCGTGCGTGCCTGCCGTCCTTGCCGGGGGCGCCTCGTCGCCGTCGTCGGGCCCCGCGTATGCGGCCGGTGGGCTGGTTCTGCCGGCGGGTGCTGCTGCACGGGAGTGGGGTGCAGCGGTCACAGTGGCCGGTGCCAGTTGCGGTAGGTGTGCGGGGGTCTGGCGTAGCCGCTGTCGCTGAACGGGTGTGGCAGCGTGCCGTCGAGGGTGCCGGCCAGGAAGTCGCCGAAGCCCGCCGCGAAGCGGACCCAACGTTCCTCCCCGTAGAGGGGCTGGCGCTTGAAGACGACGACGTCCCAGCTGTCCGGGGCGCGGGTGTTGCAGAGCCAGAAGGCCACATCGCCGTTGGAGCTTCTCGCGAAGGGGAGAAGCCTTCCCTCCTCCAGGTCCTGCGGGGAGGTGCCGGTAAGGGCGGCCGGCTCTTCCCTCGGGTCGAAGTCCAACCCGTCGACGAGGTCGCCGTACGGGGAGCCGTTCACCGGCGGCGTGCTGATGCCGAGGTACTCGTCCAGCTCGCCGCCGCCGTAAAGCGTGACGAAGTCGCGGTGGTCGACGGGCAGGCGCAAGCCTGTGGTCCGCATGAGCTCGTCCCAGTCAACGGTGTCGCCCGGGGTGCCCGGTTCCCCGATCAGGGCCGAGAGGCGGGTGATGGCCGGATGGACCATGGCGGTGTCTCCTCCGTGGATGGCGGGGCTTCGACCGGTCACCGTAGTGCCCGGCGTCCCGCCTGGCGCAGCGCTGCGCCCGGGACGGCACCGCTCGGGGGTCTGACCCCATGCCTGGCTGACGCTTCGGCTGTCCTTCGCTGGAATCGTCGACCTTTCGGGCGGTGCCGCCATGCACGCAGCCGGTCGGGCGTCTGTGCGTCGTGTGGACGAGTTGCGGGAGGAGGCCGACCGTAACCAGGCTGAGCTAGCCGTGGCCGAGCGGGACTGGAAGGAGTGGGTCATCGCCCGCAACCGGGTTGGCGAGGTTCTGGCCCCGACCGACGGCGGTGTTGCAGGCCTCGGCTCGTCGGAGGACCTGCGGGATCCGGGTGAACCGGAGATGCGGCCCGAGGCCCCGGACGCGGCGAAGCCGAAATCGGTGGTTGCCGATGTGGCGCTTCGGGCTGGCCTGGTCGGCATTTTCGGTGGACGGGGCTTCCCCCGGGAACGTGGCCAGGCAATCGCTCGGCATTGGTGAGCACCCGCTCCTCGATCACGATCGCCTTGCCGGGCTGGGCTCGGCCCGCGTGTTGGATCGGTGTCTCTGGGGTCAGCAATTCTGCTGGGTGCAGTTCCTTTCAAGGGAAGGGTTGAGTGGGCCTCGGCGCGTGGGGCGGGCCAGGGTCACCAGCTCTTGATCATCGTGCTGCTCGCTCGCGTTGCTCAAGCCACTCGAGGTACCAGGTGCCGAAGGTGTGGCGGTTTCCCTCTGCGTCGACGTACGGCTCGAAGGGCGGGTTGACCGCGCACTCTCGGTCGCGGACTCCTCCCTGGTGAGGGCCGACGACGATGAGCCAGCTGGTCATCCCGCATCCGTTGTCGCTGATGAGGACCGCACCCCGGCCTCGCTCCAGGTGCCAGAGCTCCTCGCCGGCGTCGCCGAAGGCCTCGTGGTAGTCGTCCAGGTAGTCGTCGTCTTCGTCCCGGGTGGTGGGTTCGTACCCGGCGGCGCGAAGGGTCGCTCTCTGCTGGTCGGCCCAGTCTTCCGTCTCGACGAACGGTCCGCTGGGGTCCAGCAGCCAGTGATACCCGTCCCAGAGCCATCCCCACTTCCCATCGATCCGGCACAACGACGTGAGGTGGCCCGGTCCGGGGCCGCCCGCCCCGACCTCCGCCAGAAACGTGCGGTACTCCTCGGGGAGCGCGATACCGAACTGTGCCTCGGCCTCGGCGATCTCGGCGGTAGTCAGGACAGGTTCGAATGTCGGGTATCCAGACGGCCCAAGGCCACGGGCTCGGCGCTCGGCTTCCTCCACGGCAATGACGCGTTCCCGGACTTCCAACCAGTCCACGTGCGTGTTCACGGCTCTCCTATCGACGGCGAGCACGGACGTTAGCGCCTGCCGCCGACATCCGACCTCCGTCTGGGCTGTGTTCGGGGCTGCTCGTCTCTACCGTGGTGGGGAAGGAGGGGTGACAGATGGGCTCGCTGTTCGAGGAGTTGGAAGCCCGCGAGGCAGCCGCTCGGGGCAGGGTGGAAGAGCTGGAAGCCGAGCTTGCTGAGCTGTCCCGGAGGTTGGAGTTGGCCCGTGAGGGGCTGGAGCGCCTGCGAATCACGCGGGAGACGGTCACCGAAGTGCTCGCCGAGATGGAGCCGGAGATGCCCGTCGCGGCGGTCGACGCCGGACAGCCGCGGTCAGCAGAGCGGGTTGTGTCGGCGTATGCGGGGGCCGCGCGGCAGGTCATCGGGGTGCTGACCGTGCCGAACTGGCAGCCCGGGATGCTGGCGGACGTCCTGCCGTCGGCATACCGCGACATCGTGGAGGTGGTGGCCGATGCACCGGGGCCGATCCGCGCCAAGCAGATCGTGCCGAGGATCGGGCTTCCGGCCGAGGCCGGGAAGATCGAGGGCACCCGATCGAAGCTCAAGCGGCTGGTGGAGCGGGGCTGGCTTGACGAGGAGGCCCCAGGGTTGTTCACCCCGGCTCGCCGCCGGACGGCCGATTCGCCCAACTCCCGCTGAGAACAGGGCTCTTCCGCCTACATTCGACGGTGCGACCCATATCGGATGCAGGACAGGAAGAGCCCCGGAGATGACACCGTACGACACTCATGCCACCACTGACCCCTTTGCCCGCTCCATGAGCGCCTTCGAATCGCTGATGCACACCCTGTCGGGCGGCGATGCGAGCGTGTGGACTCACGCCGAGCTGGAAGAGCACCTCGACGCGGCCGGCCGGGAGCTGTTACGGCAGCTGCTGCAGGACCACCTTGACCTACGCGCCCGACGGGAAGAGGAACAGATCCGCGCCGGTGGCAGACCTGCCGTGATGGGACCGGAGGGACAGCTGCGGCCCTGGCGGGAGACGGGACACTCGCGCTGGCTGGCCAGCGTGTTCGGGCTGGTCCGCGTCACCCGGGTCGCCCACCGGGGACCCAGCGCCTGCAACGTCCACCCCGCCGACGCCGAGCTGTCGCTGCCGGCGGGCCGGCACTCGATGGGCCTGCGTCGGCTCGCGGTCACCGAAGCCGTCCGCGGCTCGTTCGACCAAGCCCAGCAGGCGGTCGAGCGCCGCTGCGGGAAGGTGCTCGGCAAGAGGCGGCTCGAAGAACTGGTGGTCGCGGCCGCCGTCGACGCCGACGACTTCTACCGCGCCAGAATCCCAGTCCCCAGCAGCCGGAATATGCCGCTGGTGGTCCAAGTCGATGGCAAAGGCGTGGTCATGCGGCCCGAAGCCCTGCGCGAAGCCACCCGCCGTGCCGCCGCGAAAGCCGCGGGCGGTCACCGCGCACGGCTCGCGCCGGGCGAGAAGCCGAACCGGAAACGGATGGCCACCGTGGCCTGCGTCTTCGACATCCGCCCCGCGCGCAGGCGCCCCCACGACGTGATCCACCCGCCTGGCGGCCGAAGCGGCGAGCGCCGGTCTCGCCCCGGGCCGAAGGCCGAGAGCAAGTGGTGCACCGCCTCCCTGGTCCGCCCACCCGAACAGGTCATCGCCGATGCCTTCGACCAAGCCCAGGCTCGCGACCCGAAGCACCTGCGGCCCTGGATCGTCCTGGTCGACGGCGCCCGCCACCAGCTCGACCTGATCACCGCCGAGACCAGCCGACGCGACGTCACGGTCCACGTGCTGCTGGACTTCGTCCACGTCGCCGAGTACGTCTGGGCAGCCGCCCACGCCTTCCACAAACCCGGCACCACCGAGGCAGAAACCTGGGCCGCCGACCACCTGATCACGATCCTCGCAGGCCAGGCCGCCCGCGCCGCCCAAGAGATGAAGAATCAAGCCGACCATCAAGGACTGCCAGCCGCCCGGCGCGAGGCCGTCGACGCCTGCCACCGCTACCTGACCGGCCACCTCGACCAACTCCGCTATGACACCGCCCTCGACAAGGGATGGCCAATCGCCACCGGCGCGATCGAGGGCGCATGCCGGCACCTGATCGGCGATCGACTCGACATCACCGGCGCCCGCTGGGGCCTGCCCGGAGCCGAAGCCGTCCTACGACTACGCACCCTCGTCTCCAACGGCGACCTCGAAGCCTACTGGCGCTTCCACACCGCCCACGAGCACGAGCGCCTCTACCCCACCGACCAGCACAACCTCGACCTCACCGCTTGATCACGGGCTTCCTTGCGGACAGACTGCAACGCATGAGGTTCACAGGCGCGCCCGCCGACACATCGACCACCGGCGACGAAGCCGACCTCTCGAAGCTGGGACAGGCTCAAGAGTGAGCGTCGACCTGCCCTTCTTCCGCTACCACCCCGACCCCCTTGCAAGCGGATCCATCCGCGCGAGCACCGACGAGTGCGTCTGTTGCAACCGCAGCACCGGATGGATCTACACCGCGACCTTCTACACAGCCCAGGAGGTCAACAAGAGATTCTGCCCCTGGTGCATCGCTGACGGCAGCGCAGCTGAACGATTCGAGGGTGATTTCACCGACGCCTACGGGCTTGACGGCGTCAGCGAGGAGACGCTGGAGGAGGTCACCCGCCGCACCCCCGGCTTCCACGCCTGGCAGGATCCGCACTGGCTCGTCCACTGTCATGACGCGGCCGCCTTCATCGGCGAGGTCGGGTACACCGAACTGGCGGCTCATCCCGAGGCGCTCGACCAGCTTCGGAGCGACCTGCGAATGGACGGTTGGCGCGACCCATCCCAGCTTGAGTGCTTCCTGAGCGACCTCGGCCAGGGAGCAAGCGCCATGCTCTTCCGCTGTACCGTCTGCGGCACGCACCTCGCTTACGCCGACGCCTCATAGCTGCCCCGCGCGACCTTCCCTTCAAAGGATCCGCACCCTCCAGCTTCTTGTTCATCTGGTACTCCCTCTGTGACGGAGCACCCCCGTGTGGAGCGGCTCCGCCCCTTCGTGTCCGGGAGGGCACCAGGACAGGAAGCAGGCAGCCTGGGGTTTCCGGAGCCCTCGCCCGACCGACCGAGGGCTCCCGGTCAGGACGCGGCTGGCGTCCGCTCATTCGCGGGCGCGGGCGACGGGTGACAGCAGTCGGCCCCGGCCACCATGCGGTGGTCGGGGCCGAGAAGGCCGCGCGGGCGGAAGCGTGAGCGCCGGGCGGGTCACCCATGCCGGTCGGGCGCGGTCGGCCAGGGTGATGCCGTGGATGGCGGCGAGCGCCAGGACGCTGTCGACGCTCTCGCCCGCGCG
>NZ_JBIDAK010000044.1:0-51982 GCF_043202455.1 Kitasatospora sp. NPDC048194 | reverse complement strand
TCCGACAGGAGGCCGTCCACGCCCTCCCGGTCGGTGGTGTGGTCGTCCGCGAAACGACGGTCACCCGTCGCATCCGGCACGTACTTCACACAGACGACGATCCTCAAGCTCATCAGCGGTCTCTCCTGTCACGGGTGCACGGATGCACTGGATCCACGGCCTCAGGTCATGCCGAGGGTACTGAGTGCCAAGTCCGGCCCGGCCGCGACCCGCGCGCCGCAAGCGCCGCCTGGACCGGCATGCCGTGTCGGCTCTCTTCGACTGGCGTTCAGAGGCTCCACCGAGAGCTTACGGCACTCAGTACCCCTCGTAAAGGCACTCAGTACCCTTCCCGGTGTCCGGGGGCGCGCGGGCCGTCCGCCGGTGCGGGCGGCAGTCCGCCGAGGGCGACGGCCGCCTCCCCCGTGTGGACGCGGAAGGTCAGCGACTCCTGGAGGTACAGCTCGACGGACTCGGCGTCGTGGGAGAGGTAGCCGACCGAGACGTCCTGGCCGAGGTGGAGCTCGAAGTCGCCGCCCCGGGTGGAGAGCAGGAAGGCGCCCTCGATCGCGGGGGCCCAGATGATGTCGCCGTCCAGCAGCCGGGCGAGGTGGTTGTGCACGGGGTAGCCGTGGTCGCTGGTCTCGTTGACGGCCGTGAAGGCGGCGGCGCCGAGCAGGAGCGAGTACGGCCCGCCGACGCCGGCCAGGCGCAGCGCGGTGAGGGCGCGGCTGACCGCCTCGGGGTACTCGCGGATGTCGTCCGGCAGGGGGACCGGAGGGTTGCTGGAGGCGGCCCGGATGCCGTCGACGGCGGCCGCGCGGTAGCCCTCGAAGACGGCGCGGTCCTCGGCCAGGGCCAGGGTGCGGGCCGCGTCCTTGACGGGCTGCCAGTCGGAGTCCCGCGAGCCGCGTTCGACGTCGTCCACGGCCGCGCGGGTGACGGTGAAGGGCACCCGCAGCTCCACCACCGGCAGGCTGGTGCGGGCGCGGGCCCGGACGCCGTCGAGGGGCGGTTCGAGGCCGGTCAGGTGCCCGGTGCCGACGGCGGCGAGGGTGGCGCCCCCGGGGCCGTCCAGGTCGACCACCCGGCGGCCGGCGATGTGCAGTTTGAAGGTCTGACGGGCCTCCTCCTCGATCTCCTCCCACGCGGCGGCGGAGATCGGGGCGAGGTCCCGGTGGAGGTTGTTCATGCGCGGGGTCCTGTTCAGGGGGTCGGCCTGAGGCTGCCGATGCCGAGCGAGCCGTCCGCGGGCGCGGCGACGGTGGTGCCCGCGTCTCCGGCGGCCGGTCCGGCAGCGGGGGCGTCGGCGGGTCCGGCGGCGGGCACCGCCACGGCGGCGGGCGCGGAGGCGGGCGCGGGCGGTGGGGAGTCCAGGAAGTCGGCGGTCGGGACGAAGAACAGCGAGCCGGTGACGGCGGTGGAGAAGTCCAGCAGCCGGTCGGTGGTGCCCGGCGGGTCGCCGATGAACATCTTGCGCAGCATCTCCTCCGTCACCGCCGGGTCCCGCGCGTAGCCGATGAAGTAGGTGCCGAACTCGCCCCCGCCCTGGAAGGACCCGAAGGCCATGTTGAAGCGGACGATCTTCCGCTCCTCGCCGTCCGGGCCGGTGATCACGGTGAGCGCGACGTGCGAGTCGGCGGGCTTGACGTCGTCGGCCAGCTCGATGTCGGTGAGCTTGGTGCGGCCGACCGCCCGCTCCTGGTCCTCGACGCTGAGCGCGTTCCACTTGTCGAGGTCGTGCAGGTACTTCTGGACGACGACGTAGCTGCCGCCGGCGAACTCCGGGTCCTCCGCCCCGACCACCGCGGCGGCCTCGGCGGCCCGGCCCTCGGGGTTCTCGGTGCCGTCCACGAAGCCGAGCAGGTCCCGGTCGTCGAAGTACCGGAAGCCCTGCACCGAGTCGACCACGGTGGCCGCCCCGGCGAGGCGGCCGGTCAGCTGGCTCGCCAGCTCGAAGCAGAGGTCCATCCGCTCGGCCCGCAGGTGCAGCAGCAGGTCGCCCGGGGTCGCCGGGGCCCGGTGGCGGGGGCCGGCCAGTTCCCGGAAGGGGTGGAGGGCGGCCGGCCGGGGGCCGTCGAAGAGCCGGTCCCACAGGTCGGAGCCGATGCCGGTGACGCAGGTGAGGCCGGCGTCGGGGGCCCGGAAGCCGACGGACCGGCGCAGCCCGGCGAGATCGGGCAGCAGCTCGCGGACGGTGTCCTCGCCGCCCGCCCCGACGGTGAGGGCGAGGAAGACGGCCGCGCCGGTCAGCGGGGAGAGCACGGCTTGCGGTTCGGGCTGCATGGCTGCGCTCCTTGTCACGCGCCGGGCTCACGACGGGGCCCCGCGCGGGTGGCTGCGGAGCACGACGGATCGGGACGAATCCGATCACGCCGACGATTACATCGCAGAGCGGACGATTCGGCACGGCCGACGCGCGGCCGGGCGACCCGGCCGACCTGATCTCCGCCAGGGCCGTCCGGGTGGTGCGCGGCCGCCTTCCGGGGAAGGTGCCGGGCGCGGCGCCGTCCCGCCCCGACGGCCGTCACCAGGGCACCGGCACCACCGCGGCGACGGTCACCACCGGGGCCGCCCGGAAGGCCTCCAGCGCACTCACGCCCGAGCGGGCGGCGCACGACGGCCAGCCGGGCGGGGGCCGAGCACGCGGCCGGGCGGGGGCCGAGCACGCGGCGGGGGCGGGTGCGCCCGGTCGCGCACCCGCCCCGGTTCGTCGGGCCTCAGGCCCGCAGCGCTGCCAGTTGCTCGGCGAAGGGCACCACCGGCGCGGGCGACGGCGGCTCCGCCGCCGGGCCGCGGCCGGCCAGCAGGACGGCCAACTCGCCCGCCGCGCGGTCGATCCGGCCCGGCAGGCCGTCGGTGAGCGCGTCGCCCGCCGCGCCCCAGTCGTCGGTCGCCGCGTACACGGCCGT
Organism: Kitasatospora sp. NPDC048194; assembly: GCF_043202455.1. Classification (NCBI taxonomy): domain Bacteria; kingdom Bacillati; phylum Actinomycetota; class Actinomycetes; order Kitasatosporales; family Streptomycetaceae; genus Kitasatospora; species Kitasatospora sp. NPDC048194. The sequence continues at coordinate 49,091 of NZ_JBIDAK010000044.1, read as the reverse complement.
CGGCAGCACCACGGCGCGCAGGTAGCTGAACAGCGGCCGGACGGCGTGCTCGAGGACGAGCGAGTGCCGGGGCGTGCCGCCGGTGGCGGCGATCAGCACCGGCTTGCCGGTCAGCGCGTCCTGGTCGACCACGTCGAAGAAGGACTTGAACAGCCCGCTGTAGGAGGCGGTGAAGACCGGCGTCACCGCGATCAGCGCGTCCGCGTCCGTCATCGCCCCGATCGCCGCACGCAGCGCGGGCGCCGGGAAGCCGGTGACGAGGTTGTTGGCGATGTCCACGGCGAGGTCCCGCAGTTCGATCACCGTCACCTCCACCTCCCGGCCCTCCGCGGCCAGCCGGCGCTCCGTCGCCTCGGTGAGGCGGTCCGCCAGCAGGCGGGTCGAGGACGGCTTGCTCAGCCCGGCACTGACCACCGCCAGCTTGAACGCGGTCACTCGGCCACCTCCACGGCACTCTCGTCACGGGCCGCGACCAGCGCGGCGTGGGTCGGCCCGTCCGGCACCCCGGCCGGGCGGCCCTTGGCGAACTCCTGGCGCAGCACCGGCACGACCTCCTCGCCGAGCAGGTCCAACTGCTCCAGCACGGTCTTCAACGGCAGGCCGGCGTGGTCCATCAGGAACAGCTGGCGCTGGTAGTCGCCGAAGGTCTCGCGGAAGGTCAGCGTCTTCTCGATGACCTCCTGCGGGCTGCCCACGGTCAGCGGGGTCTGCTCGGTGAACTCCTCCAGCGAGGGCCCGTGCCCGTACACCGGCGCGTTGTCGAAGTACGGACGGAACTCGCGGACCGCGTCCTGGGAGTTCCTCCGCATGAACACCTGGCCGCCGAGGCCGACGATCGCCTGCTCGGGCGTGCCGTGGCCGTAGTGGGCGTAGCGCTCGCGGTAGAGGCCGACCAGCCTCCGGAAGTGCTCCTTGGGCCAGAAGATGTTGTTCGCGAAGAAGCCGTCCCCGTAGTAGGCGGCCTGCTCGGCGATCTCCGGGCTGCGGATGGAGCCGTGCCAGACGAACGGCGGGACGCCGTCCAGCGGGCGCGGGGTGGAGGTGAAGCCCTGCAGCGGGGTGCGGAAGCGGCCCTGCCAGTCCACCACTTCCTCGCGCCAGAGCTGGTGCAGCAGCGCGTAGTTCTCGACGGCGAGCGGTATGCCCTGGCGGATGTCCTTGCCGAACCAGGGGTAGACCGGGCCGGTGTTGCCGCGGCCCATCATGACGTCCACCCGGCCGCCGGCCAGGTGCTGGAGCATGGCGAAGTCCTCGGCGATCTTCACCGGGTCGTTGGTGGTGATCAGCGTGGTCGAGGTGGAGAGGATGATGCGCTCGGTCTGCGCGGCGATGTAGCCGAGCATGGTCGTCGGCGAGGACGGGACGAACGGCGGGTTGTGGTGCTCGCCGGTCGCGAAGACGTCGAGGCCGACCTCCTCGGCCTTGCGCGCGATGGCCACCATCGCCTTGATCCGCTCGTGCTCGCTCGGGGTGCGGCCGGTGGTCGGGTCGGGGGTGACGTCGCCGACGGTGAAGATTCCGAACTGCATGGTGCTCACCACACTCCAGGAGGGGCCGGGTCGTTCAACTTTCAACCACCTTAGCAGTCCGCCGCGCCGAGCTATTCCCGGGGGGCGCCGCTCCCTCCGACAACGGCGGCCAGGGCGGCGACAATGGGGGGAGGGCTCCGGAGGGCTCCGGAAGGGCGGCGGGCCGATGGCGCCGTACATCGCGGTGACCGCACTGAGCCACGAGGGCCTGGTGCGGGAGCACAACGAGGACAGCCTGGCGGTCGGGCCGTGGACGCTCTGCGCCACCGTGACCGCCAACCCGCAGACCCTGCTCTTCCCGCTCGGCCTGCCCTGCGTGGTGGCGGTGGCCGACGGCCTGGGCGGCCACCCGGGCGGCGAGGTGGCCAGCGCGCTGGTCGCCCGCCGGCTCGCCGCCGCCGGGATCGGGCTGGACGGCGAGGAGGCCGTCCGGGAGGAACTGCAGGAGTGCAACCGGGCGGTGTACGCGGCCGCGGCCGAGGAGCCCGAGCTCGCCGCGATGGGCACCACGGTGGCCGGACTGGTGCTGCTGCCCGAGCGGGCGGTGGTGTTCAACGTGGGCGACAGCCGGGTGTACCGGGTCACCGACGCCGGGCTGCGCCGGGTCAGCGTGGACGACAGCCCGCCGCTGCCGCCCGGCCGGCGGACCACCTCGATGGTCACCCAGACCCTGGGCGGCTCGCTGGGCCTCACCTTCGTGGAGCCGCACGTGCGGACCGCTCCGCTGGCCGCCGGCGACCGCTTCCTGGTGTGCAGCGACGGGCTGACCGACCCGGTGCCCGAGGAGGAGCTGGCGGCACTGCTCGCCCGGCCGGACGAGGAGTCCGAACGGGCCGACGGCCGGGCCGCGTTCGAGCTGTGGAAGGCCGCGATCGAGGCCGGCGGTCCGGACAACGTCAGCCTGGCGCTGGTGCGGATCGGCGGGTGACGCGCGCGGAGCCGCCCCGGGGCGGTTCGTGCCCCGGGGCGGCTCGGCGGTCGGTCAGAACCGGCTCGCCACGTTCACCCCGCTGAAGCCCTGCTGGGCGTAGAGGCTGAAGTAGACGTACCCGGCCGGCGGGTTGGTGACGGTCAGCGTCTCGGAGTTGCCCGGGCCCGCCGAGCGCGTCGCGTAGGCGTTGGTGTACGCCCAGCCGCGCGGGTTGTAGTAGAGGTCGGCGTTGCCCGTCCCACCGCTGACGGTGATCTTCACCTGCTGGGTGCCGGCCGGCACCAGGAGGTAGAAGTGGGCGTAGTTGCCGGTGGTCGCCGCGACGTTGCTGCGGCCGCAGTTCGCACCCAGCTCACGGGTGTCGGCGGAGGTGCACTCGGGCACCTGCGGGAGCGGCGGGGTGGTGGCGCAGGCGCCGTTCGCGCAGGTGGTGAGCCAGCGGTCGAAGTCCGCGTCGTAGCGGGTGCCGATGGTGGTCTTGAGCAGGGCGCGGGCGGCGTTCCAGTCCCCCACCCGGAAGTCGGCGAGCATGGCGTCCACGTCGGAGCGGTGCTGCTCCAGCATGTAGCGGACGGCGAGGTAGCCCCAGCGGTAGACCCGCTCCTGGTCGCCGTAGACGGTGTCGAAGAGGTCGCTCAGCTTGTAGGTGTGCAGGCCGGCCGCCGCGATGGCGCCGTCGTTGACGACCTTGCGGTACGAGTAGGAGACGTACTCGGCGAAGCCCTCGACCCACCAGACGGTCGGGGTCGTCATGGCGGCGTCGAAGTCGCCGTACATGTCGAAGCGGCCGTCGAGGTAGTGGGTGTACTCGTGGTTGAGGTTCCAGATCTGGAAGTCCGGGCGGACCCACTCGGCCTCGTAGCAGAGGAAGCGCGGCTGGTTGCCGGCGGCGGCCGGGTCGCCCTCGATGTACATGCCGCCGTTGTCGGTGTCGATGCCGTAGATGGCGGCGGCGAGGACCTGGTAGTCGAAGGAGGAGTGGAAGACCACGACCTCGATGGTGCCGTTGTGGTCGTCCTTGACCGGGCCGCTGTCCCGGACCACCGCGTGGACGTACGCGTCCTGGCCGGTGAGGCTGGCGCAGGTGGTGGCGAGCTGGGCGCCGTCCAGCGCCTGGGCGATCAGCTTGATGCTCGGGCTGCAGGTGTAGTTCACCTTCAGCGTCCCGGACTTGAGCTGGTCGGCGCCGTTGCAGGTGCCGTAGTAGGAGCAGTTGGCGGCGTCGTAGTAGCCGACGGCCTCGGCCACCGCAGCCCACTGGTAGACCGTGCGGCCGCTCGGCGCGGCGGCGGCGGCCAGCGCCTTGGCCAGCGGGCGGACCTTGGCCTGGAGGCCCGGGTACTGCAGGAAGCGGGCCAGTTCCCTGGTCGCGTTGTACTCCAGCACGCCGTAGTTGCCGCCGAGTTGGTCCTCGTTGCGGGTCACGAAGGAGGACAGCGCGTCCAGCACGCTCGGGTCGGCCTCGACGGCCGGCTCGAAGCCGCTCAGCTGGTGGCCGCGGAACAGCACGGTGAACACCTGGTTCGCGGCGGTGGCCATGCCGGTCGGGTTCCAGGTGGCGCTGACGTAGTCGCCGAGCAGCCGCTTGACCACCCACAGGTAGCGGGCGTTCTCCTGGGCGCTGTCGATCAGCGTGACGGCCTCACCGAGGACCGCCGCGTTGGCCGCGCTGACGTCGCGCGAGTGGGCGCCGGCGAAGAACGCGTCCAGCGCGGCGCGGATCGCGGTCTGCAGGGCGGTCCCGTAGGTCCCGACGTCGGCCGGGTGGTACCACTGCACGTAGTAGCCGGCGCGCAGGTAGAGCACCAACTGCCCGGCGGCGGTGCTGTCGTCGCCCGGGTAGGCGGCGGAGACGTCCCGCAGCGCGTTCGCCACGGTGGTCATCTGCGCCTCGCGGAACGCTCCGGCCGCGTCGGTGCCGGTGAGCTGGAACAGCTGGTTGATGCAGCCGGTGTCGACGGAGGTGATCTGCTGGACCAGGGCGCTGCCGGTGCGGCTGGTGAAGTCACCGACCGTGCAGGCCGCCCTGGCGGACGGGTGGGGTGCCGTCACGGCCGGGCGGGCTTCGGCCGGGCGGGTGTCCACCGGGAGCGGTGAACGCTGGTCGAGGGAGGTGAACTTCCTTTCCTGGTCAGCGCGTTCGGGTGCCCCGGTGGCCGGCTGGGGGGCCGGGCCGGAGGGCGTGGGGGCGGCACCCGGGTGGGCGGGGGCCGGGGACGCGTGGGCGGCGCCCGGGGCGAACATTCCGAACGCCAGGACGAGCGTCAGGGCCAGCGTCAACAATCGTGCCAGCTGCGGGAGTCGCAGCAGACGTGCGGGACTCACGTGGAGGCCTCCGGGCCGTCGTCGGCCGCAGCTCGGGGCGCGGCCGGTGGGGGGCGAGGACCGTTGGCGACGGCGACCGTGGGGGCGGTGCCGTCGTGGACACGGTGGGGAGTGTGACATGTACCATGGCACACATCACATGCCCCTGGGAAGCCTCCGGGCGCGGCACGATCCGGGGAGCGCGAGGAGGCCGTGGTGACGGTTGGTCACCACGGCGTCCCGGCAGGCGAAGCGCTACTTGCGGAGCAGCAGGATCACCCCGGCGGTGGCCAGGCCGACCAGCACGGCGGCCACGCCGTACGCCAGGCGGTGCGCCTTCAGCACCGGCAGGAAGCGGTCCACGGCGTAGCGGCCCGGACCGGTCAGCGCGAGGGCCACGGCACCCGCGGTCAGCAGCAGCTCGTACTCGTCGCCCTTCGGCGCGAAGAAGCCGCCGCCCCAGGTGACGGCGATCGCGTTGACCATGGTGCCGACGACGGCCGCGCCCGCCAGCGGGGTCAACAGGCCGACGGCGAGGCCGAGTCCGCCCAGGACCTCGGTGAGGCCGGCGACCACGGCCATGGCGTTGCCCGCCGGGTAGCCGCTCATGGTGAAGAACTGACCGGTGCCGTCGATACCGCCCCCGCCGAACCAGCCGAAGAGCTTCTGGCTCCCGTGCGCGGCCATGGTGAGGCCGAGGACCAGGCGCAGGAGCAGGAGTCCCGCGTCGTACGCGTGCGGGGAGGCGGCCGCGGGGCCGGCCCCCTCCCGGGTGGAACGGGCGGTGGGGGTGGTGGCGGCGGTCGTGCTCGGGCTGCTGCTCGGCATGGTCGTCTCCATCGATCGGAAGTCGGTCGTCAGGGGCCTGGGAGGCGGCCGGGCGGGGGCACGGGCCTCCCGCCGTCGGTTTGTTCAAATTTGAACCGGCCGCTCCCCGACCGTACCGTGAAGTTCGAATTTGAACAACCGGCGCCGTCCCCGCGCGAGGTGCGGCCCCCACCGGGCGCGGGGCAGGGTGGAGGCATGGCTCCACGCAGGCAGCACCGCCGTGCCGCGCAGACCGGCACGCCCTACCCCGAGGCACTGGCCGCCTTCGGCGAGCGGGTCCGACTGGTCGGCCCCGACCGGTGGGCCTCCGCCACGCCCTGCTCCGACTGGTCGGTGCGCGACCTGGTCAACCACCTCACCGCCGAGCAGCTCTGGGTGCCCGAGCTGCTGACGGGCGCCACCATCGCCGAGGTCGGCGACCGCTTCGACGGCGACGTCCTCGGCGCGGACCCGGTCGCCGCCTGGTCGGCCGCCGCCGAGGCCGCCCGGCAGGCCTGGGAGGTCCCCGGCGCCGCCGGGCTCACCGTCCACCTGTCCTTCGGGGACGTCTCCGGGCAGTACTACCTCGACCAGCTCACCACCGACCTGGTGGTGCACGCCTGGGACCTCGCCGAAGGCATCGGCGCCCGCACCCGGCTCCCGCCGGACCTGGTCGACTTCGCGCTCGAAAAGATCAGCGGCTACGGGGACCTCTCCGGCAGCGGAGTGTTCGACCCGCCGCTGCCCGCCCCCGAGGGAGCCGGCCCGCAGGCCCGGCTGCTGGCGCTCACCGGACGGCGGGACACCGGCTGAGCCGGGTTCTCCCGGGCGCGCCGGATACTGGAGAGTACGGGGGGCCGTGTTGATCCCGTACGAGAGGCGGGCGCCATGAGCCGCAGGCCGGACATCCTCGGCGAGTTCACCGCCGACCACCGGGCGGCCACCGAGCTGCTCGACCGGGTCGAGGCCGCCCCGGCCGGCTCCGCCGAACGCGGCGAGCTGCTGGCGCAGCTGACCGACCTGCTGTTCACCCACTGCGCCGCCGAGGAGGAGCACCTCTTCCCGGTCGTCCAGCACGACGTGCCGGACGGCGGCGCGCTGGTGTTCAGCAGCATCCACGAGCACCTCGCCCTCGGGCAGTACCTCGCCGACCTCCAGGGCCTCGGCCCGGCCGACCCGGCCTTCGACACCCTGCTGCGCGGCCTGGCGGACACCCTGCGGCGGCACCTGGCCGGCGAGGAGGAGCGGCTCTTCCCGGCCGCCCGCAAGGCCCTGCCCGCGGCGGCGCGGGCGGCGCTGGGCGAGCGGCTGCGGGCCGAACGGGCGGAGGCGGGGTGACCGGGCCCCACCACGCGGCGGCGGTCGCGCCCCGGACCGCGACGGGAACTGGGCCGCCCGGCCCCGGCCATGCCTCCCCCCGGGTGGTACGCCCGTCGGCCTAGGCTGTGGACGTCCCGGGCGGCCGGTGGGCCGTGGGAGTCGGGAGGGGCCCGGCCGCCGGGTGGGCGAGGAGGTTCGCGATGAACAGCGGTGAGACGACCGCCAAGGTGCGTTGTGTGGCGGCCGTTCCGTGCTGGGTGAGCCTGATGGCCCGGGACCTGGAGGACGCCAAGGAGTTCTACGGTCCCCTGCTCGGCTGGGAGTTCGAGCCCGGAGGGGAGCGGTTCGGCCCGTACGTCCACGCGGTGGCCGGCGGCGAGGCGGTGGCCGGCCTCGGCGTCGCCGGGCTCGGCGCCGTGCCCCTCGCCTGGACCAGCTACTTCGGGACGGAGAGCGCCGACGCGGCCGCCGACGCGGTGCGCGAACGCGGCGCGACCCTGGCCGTCGGGCCGCTGGCCTTCGACGCCGGGCGGGTGGCCTTCGCGGCCGACCCGGCCGGGGCGGTGTTCGGCATCTGGGAGGGCCCGCTGGGCCGCGCCCGCAGGCTGGAGCTGCCGGGCGCGCCGGTCTGGATCGAACTGCGCACCCCGGACCCGTTCGCGGCGGCGCTGTTCTACGGCGAGGTGTTCCGCTGGGACGGCCGCGACCCGGAGCACTTCGAGGTGCGGTGGGAGCACGACCGGGTGGTGCTGCGCGCCGAGGGGCACAGCGTCGCGGCACTGGCCAAGGAACAGGCGGGCGGCCCGGCGGGCATGCCGCCGCACTGGGAGGTCTCCTTCGCCGTCCCGGACACCGACCGGGCACTGGCCCGGGCCGTGGAACTGGGCGGCTCGGCGGTCGGGCCCGCCTTCGACTCGCCGTACGGCCGGGTGGCCCGGCTGCAGGACCGCGAGGGCGCCCGCTTCGCGGTGATCGGCCCGAAGGAAGGCTGAGCGGCGGAGGCGGCTGAGCGGCGGCCCGTGGAACGCGCCCAGGGCGTCGGCCGAGGGCCGGCGCCCTGGAGGCTGAGCGGCAGGGGCGCGGGCCCGGGCAGGTCAGCGCACCCAGGCCTTGAGCGGCTCGGTGTCCAGGGAGATGCCGACCGGGTCGGGCAGGTGGACGGTCCTGCCGAAGGGGAGCGTCTGGACGGTTTCGTAGCGGACTCCGTCGGGCCGGCTGTGCACGACCACCTCGGCCGAGTCCCGGTCGATCAGCAGGTAGACGGGAATGCCCGTCTCGGCGTAGGCGCGGGGCTTCTCCACGCGGTCGCGGCGGTCGGTGTCGGAGTCGAACGACGTGACCTCCGCGACCATGAGCACCGGTTCGCTCGACGCCCAGTCACCCTGCCCCACGAAGGCGTCCGCGTCGGCCAGGGTGCCGTCCGGGCGAGCGAACCCGCCTCGGTAACCCTGCACCTTCAACCCCTGGTCGTGGAGGTAGAGCTCGGGCCGAGCCTGGATGCAGATCCTCAGGAGCCACTGGATGATGCGGCCGTGGTCGCCGTCCGGCACGGGCTTGACCCCCAGCTTCCCGTTGATGAACTCCGCGCGGATGCCCTCGGCAGTGGCGGCCAGATGACGAGCGAGTTCCTCGAACTCCTCGGGCAGCATCTGCGGGCGGTCGGAGATCGCGGTCACGGGCCTTCCCCCTTCGCCTGAGCACCCTCCGGAGCAACGAGCACGCCGGCGAGTGGTTACGTGTGTTCCCTGGCTCTGACGATAGTCGACCGCCTCCAGCCGCACCCGATGTGACGCAGGTCACACTCGACGCGGAAATAGCGGGGACAGATTCCCCGTTTCTGAGTACGTTGGCCTAAGCGGGGAGGATTTCCCCGGTATCCTGGAGGAGCAGTCGTCATGACCACCGTCGCCGCCGAGTCGGCCCGAACCGGGGGAAGCGTGCGTGCGCCGAAGTTGCGCGCGGACGCCAGCCGGAACCGGGAGCGGATCGTGCTGGCGGCCCGGGACGCCTTCGTCGAGCACGGCGCCGATGTGCCGCTGGACGAGATCGCGAAGCGGGCGGGGGTCGGCAATGCCACGCTGTACCGGAACTTCCCGGACCGCGTGGCGCTGATCCGCGAGGTGGCGCTGCTCGTCAAGAACCGCATCCTGGCCCTCGCCGAAACGGCGACGGCCGAGGCGGACGCGGGCGTGGGCGGCGGCCCGTTCGACGCTCTGCAACGGTTCGTGCACGCGACCGTGGCGGAGAAGGTCGGCGGCCTCTGCGCCGTCTTCACCAGCACCATCGACCCCTACGACCCTGAACTGACCGAGATCCGGGAGCGCCTGCGGACCGCCGTGAGCGGTCTGATGGAACGCGCCCGGGCCGCAGGCGAACTGCGGTCCGACGTGGACCACGGGGACCTGTTCATCGCGATGAGCCAGCTGACCCGGCCGCTGCCGGGCGCCTCGTGCGGGCTGCTCGACGAATTCGTCCACCGGCACCTCCAGCTCTTCCTGGACGGTCTGCGGGCACCGGCCCGTTCCGTCCTGCCCGGCCGCCCCGCGACCTTCGAGGACTTCCGACCCCGGGCCTGACCTTCCGCCTGGACCGACCCCACTGATCCGACCCACCGGCACCCTGCCGCCGCGGCGCTGACCGGCGCCCCCCGCGGGCGCACCGGCGCGCCCGCAGCCGTACCCGATCCCGTACGGCGACGAGCCGTTCCCGTACGGCCCGTCGACCGTTCCCGCACGCCACGCACCGTGAAGTGAGTACCCCCATGTCTCAAACCGACGCCCGCCCGGCGACGTTGCCCGATCCCAGGCGCTGGAAGGCGCTGATCTTCATCGGCCTCGCCCAGCTGATGGTCGTCCTCGACGCCACCATCGTGAACATCGCCCTGCCCTCCGCCCAGAAGGACCTGGGCATCACCGACGCCAACCGCCAGTGGGTGATCACCGCCTACGCGCTGGCCTTCGGCGGCCTGCTGCTGTTCGGCGGCCGGATCGCGGACCTCTGGGGCCGCAAGCGGACCTTCGTGGTCGGTCTGACGGGCTTCGCCCTCGCCTCCGCACTCGGCGGCGCCGCGGCCAACACCGCGATGCTGCTCGGCGCCCGCGCCCTCCAGGGCGTGTTCGGCGCGCTGCTGGCGCCCGCCGCGCTCTCGCTGCTCGCGGTGACCTTCACCGAGGCCAAGGAGCGCGCCAAGGCGTTCGGCATCTACGGTGCGATCGCCGGTGGCGGTGGCGCCATCGGACTGATCCTCGGCGGCCTGCTGACCGAGTACATGAACTGGCGCTGGACCTTCTTCGTCAACATCCCGTTCGCCATCGTGGCCGCCGTCGGCGCCGTCATGGTGATCCGCGAGCCCGCCGAGGGCCGCAACCGCAACCGGCTGGACATCCCCGGCGTGCTGCTGGTGACCACCGGCCTGGTCTCGCTGGTCTACGGCTTCACCCGCGCCGAGTCGCACGGCTGGACGGCCGGCAGCACCCTGGGCCTGTTCGCCGCGGCCGCCGTGCTGCTGTTCGCCTTCGTCCTGGTGGAGCGCAGGGTCAAGGCCCCGCTGCTGCCGCTGCGCGTCGTGCTCGACCGCAACCGCGGCGGGGTGTACATGTCGCTGGGCATGGCCGTGATCGGCATGTTCGGCCTGTTCCTCTTCCTGACCTACTACCTGCAGATCGTGCTGGGCTACAGCCCGGTGCTCACCGGCGTGGCCTTCCTGCCGATGGTGGCGGGCATGATCACCGGCTCGACCCAGATCGGCGCCCGGCTGATGACCCGCGTCCCGGCGCGCTACCTGATGGCGCCCGGCTTCCTGACCGCCTCCATCGGGATGTTCCTGCTGACCCACATCGGCTTGGACACCTCCTACCCGGCGCTGATCCTGCCCGGCCTGGTCCTGATGGGCCTGGGCATGGGCACCGCCTTCATGCCGGCCATGAGCCTCGCCACGCACGGCGTCCAGCCGCGCGACGCGGGCGTGGCCTCCGCCATGGTCAACACCTCGCAGCAGGTCGGCGGCGCCATCGGCACGGCGCTGCTGAACACCATCGCGGCCAGCGCCACCACCAGCTGGCTGGCCTCGCACGCCACCGCCGCCGCGGCCGGTTCGCCCGCGACCGCCAAGGCCCTGCAGTTCCAGGCCATGGTGCACGGCTTCTCGACCGCGATCTGGGTGTCCTTCGGGATCCTGGTGGCGGCCGGCGCGGTCGCCTTCACCTTCATCAACGCCGGCCGGCCGAGTGCGGCGGGTACCGGCTCGGGTGCGGGCGCGGCGAAGAGCGACGAGGTGCCGGTGCTGGTGCACTGACCCCTCGGGGCACGCCCGTCCCGGGCGACTCGGGTGCGTACGCGGCCCGTCCGGTGTCTTCCAGGCACCGGGCGGGCCGTTCGCGTCCCCGGAGCCCACCCGGGTAGAAGTGGGGACTTCTCCCCGATTATCGTGGCCCCAGCGCGAATCGGGGACCTATCCCCGCTTCCTGGAGCGAGGGGCGTGCACATGACCCGGAATCAGAACGCTGGGCGGGGACGGTGGGCCGCCGACTGGGCGGACGGCCGGCTGGGGATCCACACCCTGGCCAGGGCCAATCTGCGGAAGGTCTTTCCGGACCACTGGTCCTTCATGCTGGGCGAGATCTGCCTCTACACCTTCCTGATCATCATCCTGACCGGCGTCTGGCTGACCCTGTTCTTCAAGCCGTCGATGGGCGAGGTGGTCTACAGCGGCTCGTACGTCCCCCTCAAGGGCATCGCGATGTCGGAGGCCTACGCCTCCACGGTGGACATCAGCTTCGAGGTGCGCGGCGGACTGCTGATCCGTCAGATCCACCACTGGGCGGCGATCGTCTTCGTCGCGGCCATGTTCGTGCACATGATGCGGGTCTTCTTCACCGGCGCGTTCCGCAAGCCGCGTGAGGTCAACTGGGTGTTCGGCTTCCTGCTGCTGTTCCTCGGCATGCTGGACGGCTTCTTCGGCTACTCGCTCCCGGACGACCTGCTCTCCGGCACCGGCATCCGGTTCATCGAGGGCGTGGTGCTGGCCGTGCCACTGGTCGGCACCTACCTCCAGATGTTCCTGTTCGGCGGGGAGTTCCCCGGGCACGACATCGTGCCGCGGTTCTTCACCGTCCACGTGCTGCTGATCCCGGGCATCATGCTCGGCCTGCTGGTGGCGCACCTGATCCTGGTCTTCCACCACAAGCACACCCAGTGGGCGGGCCCGGGCAGGACCGAGAAGAACGTCGTCGGCATGCCGCTGATGCCGGTCTACCTGGCCAAGGCCGGCGGCTTCTTCTTCCTGGTGTTCGGGGCCGTCGCACTGATGGCAGCCGTCGCCACCGTCAACCCGATCTGGGCCTACGGCCCGTACCGGCCCGACCAGGTGTCCACCGACGCCCAGCCCGACTGGTACATGGGCTTCGCCGAGGGCCTGATCCGGGTGATGCCCGGCTGGGAGATCGGGCTCCGGGGGCACACCCTCAACCTCGGAGTGCTGATCCCGTTCGCGATGTTCCCCCTCGTCCTCGGCGCGATCGCGGCCTACCCGTTCGTGGAGGCCTGGGTGACCGACGGCGACCGGGAGCACCACCTGCTCGACCGGCCGCGCAACGCGCCCGTGCGCACCGCCCTCGGTGCGGCCTGGATCAGCGTCTACCTGGTGATGCTCGCGGGCGGGGGCAACGACCTGATCGCCACCCACCTGCACCTGTCGCTCAACACGATCACCTACGCCGTGCGGGCCGGCTTCTTCGTCGTGCCGGTCGCCGTGTTCGCGGTCACCAAGCGGTGGTGCCTCGGGCTGCAGCGGCGGGACCGGGACAAGGTGCTGCACGGCCGGGAGACCGGCATCGTCAGGCGGCTGCCGCACGGCGAGTTCACCGAGGTGCACGCCGGGCTCGCGCCCGCCGAACTGCACCGGCTCACGGCGCACGAGCAGCCCCGCCCCCTCGAACCGCGGCCCGCGCGGGACGAGAATGGAGTGGCCGGTCGGGTGGGTGCCCTCACCCGCACCCGGGCGAGGCTGTCCCGCGGGTTCCACGGCGAGCACGCGCGGATCCCCAAGCCCACCGCCGAGGAGTACCGCGCGATCGCCGAGGACCACGGGCACTGACCGCCCCCCGCCGAGGGAGGACACCGTGCACGACCGAACCGACCAGCTCGCCGACAGCAAGTACCTCCTGCTGACCACCTTCGGAGCGGACGGGAGCCGGATCGACTCACAGCTGTGGGTGGTCTCCGACGGCACCGCGCTCGGCGTCTGGACCCCCACCCACTCCGGCGAGGCCGAGCGGATCCGGCGCCACCCCCGGGTGCTGATCGGCCCGTGCGACGCCCACGGGCGCCCGACCGGCCGCCGGCTCCCGGCCCGCGCCCGGCTCTGCGACCCCGAGGCGACGGCGCGCTACCGCACCTCGCTGATCAACAAGTACGGCCTGACGGCGCTGATCGCGTTGGCCCGCAGCCGGTTCCGGGTCGGACTGGAGGGGACGGTCGGGATCCGGATCACGCTGAACGAGATCGAGCAGCGGCTGGTCGGGCCGGAGTGGCGGCCGCCGGCGACGTACTGCGTCAACTGAGGGCACAGCGCGACGCGGCGGCGGAGCGGCCGGCGTCTCCCGAGGGTCCTCGCGGGCCCGGCGGGCCCCGGCGTCCGCCGGGCCCGGCGGGCGAGGGACCGGCGGGCGCCGAGGTCAGGGGCCGTCGTCCGGGGCCTTGGCCAGGTCCTCCGGTTCGCAGGCCTCCCGACCGGTCCCCGCGTGCACCACCTTCACCGCCCGCTCCGGGCCGCCCGGCACGACCCGCTGCTCGTGCCCGCAGCGGGGGCAGATCAGCGGGATGCGCGGGCGCTGGGACCTGCGGTCGGCCTGGTCGCCGTCCGGGCGCGGGGTGGTCACGTCAGCGAGTGGGTCGGGACCGGGCTGACCTCCTGGATCTCGCCGTGGGCCTTGGTGAGCAGTTGCGAGGCGAGGTCGTTGAGCGCACGGGCGCCCGCGATCTCCTCGCCGACCCGCAGTTGTTCCGGGTCGGAGGGGTGGCGGCTGCTGTAGCCGTGGGCCCGCAGTTCCGTCCCGTCGGCGAGCCGGAGCAGGGCCGCGGCGGTCGTGCGCGCGCCCTCCTCCCGGAACTCCATGTCGATGTGCCAACCGACCAGAGTCTGCATGGCGGATCACCTCCATCGGTACTCCTCCAGAGTGCGCCGCACCCCGCGGGTTCACCAGGGCAGCCGGAGCCGGGCCGAACTTGAACGCGTTCAACTCGGCGGCGTAGAGTCGGCCGCGAGGCTCATTTGAACGCGTTCAAGAGGGGGCGCCCGCCATGGGCAAGGGCACGACCGAACTGGTGGACCTCCTGGTCCTGCTCGGCATGGGAGCCGTCCTGCCGCTCGGCCTCGCGCTGATCGACGAACCCGGGCTCGCCCGGGTGCGCCGGCTCTGGCCGCTCGCCGCCGTCCCCGGGGCGCTCTGCCTCTGGCTGCCGCGCGGAGCCGCGACCGGCCCGGCCGTCCTGTACGCGCTCGGCACCCTGGCCGTGGCCCTGCACGCGCCGTTGCGGCTGGCCCGCACCCGCTCGCTCGCCCCCGCCGAGATCGCGGTGCTCACCGCGCTCGCCGCACCCGCCGTGGCGGGCGTCGCCCTGGTCGCCGAACGCTCCGGCTACCCGCTGTTCGGATTCGAGCCGCACATCCTCGCGCTGACCGTCCCGCACTTCCACTACGCCGGATTCACCGCCGCACTGGTCGCCGGGCTGGTGTGCCGGGCCGATCCCGCCTCCCGGGCGGCCCGCTGCGCGGCGCTCAGCGTACCGGCGGGCACGCTGCTGGTCCTGGCCGGGTACTTCCTCGGCAACTGGTGGCAGTTCGCCGGAGCGGTCGTGCTGACCACCGGGATGTGGCTGGTCGGCCTGGTCAGCTGGCGCGAGCTCCGCCCCCGCAGCGGCAACGCGGCCACCGCCCGGCTGCTGGCCGCATCCTCGGCCGTGCTGGCGCTCACCATGCTGCTCGCCCTGTGGTGGGCCCTGGGCCGCGCCGCGGGACTCCCCCACCCCACCCTGGCCTGGATGGCCGCCACCCACGGCCTCGGCAACGCGCTCGGCTTCGCCCTCTGCGCGCTCCTCGCCTGGCGCCGGATCACCGCCCTCCCGGAGGACCACCGATGAACCACCACGGCGACGACTACAGCTACCCCGAGCAGGGCGCCAGTCGCACCGGCGAACTTCCCCCCGGCTACCGCCACTTGCGGCACCGGGCCCGGATCGGCCACGGGCGCGCGGCGCTGGAGGTCGCCGGGGCGGCGCTGCTCGGCTGGCGGATGCACCGGCTGGCGGGCGTGCGGATCGAGGCGGAGGCCGAGGAAG
This sequence comes from Kitasatospora sp. NPDC048194, assembly GCF_043202455.1. Classification (NCBI taxonomy): domain Bacteria; kingdom Bacillati; phylum Actinomycetota; class Actinomycetes; order Kitasatosporales; family Streptomycetaceae; genus Kitasatospora; species Kitasatospora sp. NPDC048194. The sequence goes on along the minus strand of NZ_JBIDAK010000044.1, from coordinate 33,863 downwards.
CGGCCGCGGGCGTCGCCGTGCGCTGCGCGATCGGCGTCGGCCCGCTGCGGGCGGGGGCGCCGAACCGGGTCCTGGCCGCCGTCACCGGACCGGACCGGTACGGGTTCACGTACGGGACGAGGCACGGGCACCTGGGCCGGGGCGAGGAGACCTTCCTGGTCGAGCTCGCGCCGGACGGCTCGGTCTGGTTCAGCGTCACCGCGTTCAGCCGCCCGGTCGCCTGGTGGGCCCGGCTGGCCGGACCGCTGTTCCCGCTCCTCCAGCACGCCTTCGTCCGGCGCTGCGGGCGGGTGCTGGCCGCGATCGCGGCGGACGCGGCGTGACGGGGCCGAGCCCTGCCCGGCGGATGGGCCCGCGGGGCGGAGGGGCCGGGGGTGACGGGGTCGGCCGGCCACGCAGCGGACCGGGCGCTGCCAGGCCGGCTGCGGCCGGGCCTGGTGCTGGTGAGGCCCGGTGCGGTCGGGCCCGGTGCGGTCGGGCCGGTGCGGTCAGGCCCGGTGCGGTCAGGCTCCGTGCTGGGAGGCCTGGTGCTGGGAGGCCTGGTGCGCGGGGACGGCGACCAGGAGGGCGCCGGAGTTCTGGACCCGGACCTCGAAGTGGTCGATGTCGCCCGGCTGGAGGGCCGCACCGCCGGTGGTGCGCACCGCGGCCGGGCCGTCCGGGCCCCCGTAGCCGCCCGCCGGAACGCTCCAGGTGGTCACCGTCTGCTGCTCGCCGGCGTGCGAGACGGCGACCAGGTTGCAGGTCAACGGACCTCGGACGCCGGACAGTTGCAGGCTGATCTGGCTGCCCCAGGTCCTGCCGTCCAGGCCGACGGTGGCCTTGGCACCGGTGCTCGGGTCGGTGGCGCTGAACTGCTCGGCGACGGCGACCACCGCGGGCGCGGTGTCGGCGGTGATGACCGCCGCGGTCACGGCCGGGCCGGCCGCGACCATCGCCGTCGCGGCCAGGGCGAGCACCAGCCGGCGCACCCGGCCCCGCCGCCGGGCGGCCGTGACCTCGGCGACCAGACGGTCCAGGAGTTGCCCGTCCGGGCGCGGGGCGGGCTCGGCCGGGTCCAGGCCGGCCGCCCTGACCGACTCGGCGTACTCGGCCAACACCGGTTCGAGGAAAGTGAGTTCAGCTACCTGAGCGGCACACTGCGGGCAGTCGGCCAGGTGCCGTTCGAAGGCGGCGCGCTCGGCGGGCTCCAGCAGGCCGAGGACGTACACGCCGACGTCGACGTGCTCGGCGTCCTCGGGCAGGCCGGGGTCGGTGTCGGGGGGCTTGGTCACGATGTCACTCCCCGTTCCTCCAGCGCGAGCCTGAGCGAGCGCAGTGCGTAGAACACCCGCGACCGTACGGTGCCGGCCGGGATGCCGAGTTCGGCGGCCGCCTCGTTGGCGGTGCGGCCCTTGAGGTAGGTCTCGACGATGACCTCGCGGTGCGAGGGCGAGAGGTCCGCGAGCGCGTCGGCGACGGTCATCATCCGCAGCGTCCGCTCGATCTCGTCCTCGGCGGGCAGCTGCTCCAGCACCGCCGCGTCCACCTCCCGCGGCCGGGCGCGGGCGCTGCGGTGGTCGTCGATCACGATCCGGCGGGCGACGGTGACCAGCCAGGGCCGCAGCGAGCCGGCCTGCGGATCGAGCCGGTGGAGGTTGCGCCAGGCGCGCACCAGCGTCTCCTGGACGACGTCCTCGGCGCGTTGGCGGTCCCCCGCGACCAGGTGGAGGACGAAGCCGAAGAGCGGTCCGGCATGCTCGCGGTACAGGGCCCGCATCAGCTCCTCGTCCGCGGCCCCCGTGCCGTGGGCGGCGGGGCCGCCGGCAGGGCGCTCCTCGGTCACCACTTCATCGTTGCGCACCCGGGCCTCCCGGTCGAGGGCGGCGGTCGGCTTCGGCCGGCGGCCGCCGGTCAGTAACCCGGTGCGGTGGGCGCCGGGGTGGGCGTGGCCGGCGTCGGGGAGCCGGGCGTCCCGCTGCCGCCGGCCATCGCCTTGCCGCCCGTGGGGGTCACCGCGAACCAGGTGCCGCCCACGCCCTGGCCCTTGGTGTCGCCGGGCTTGGTGTCGGGCGAGTAGCGGTAGACCGGCCAGCCGTTGAGGGTGAGCTGCTTGCTGCCGTCGGACCGGGTGACGGTGCCGACCAGCTTGCTGTCGATGCCCTTGACGGTGACGTTGCCGTTGGCGTGCTCGGGCGGCCAGACGGTGGCGCAGGCACCGTTGCAGTAGGACTCGGACGGACTGCTCTCGTCCTGGTCGAAGCGGTAGAGCGTGAAGCCCGCGCTGTCGGTGACGATCGGGCCGAGCTTGGGGTCGTCGGCGGTCTTCAGGGTCGCCGCGGCCGGTGCGCCGGTGGCGGCGGACGTGCTCGGCGCGCTCGACGTGCCCGATCCGGACGATCCGCAGCCCGCGACCAGCGCGGCCACGGCGGCGCCGGAGGCGGCCAGCACGGCGGCCCGGCGGGTGCGGGGTGTGCTGAGCATGGGATGCCTCCCGGGTCCGTGAACGGACTGGACACCTTTCTGTACGGTCGGTGGTGGGGCCGTGCTCAACGCCCGGCGCTCCGGCACCGCCGGAACGCCCGGAACGCCCGGAACGCTCGGAATACCCCGTCCGCGATCACCGTTGTGGGCGGCAGATGGTCCGTACCACCGGTTCTGGAAGGGAAGGATTCGCGAGATGAGCAACACGGTCGAGCTGACCAAGGAGAACTTCGACGACATCGTCCCCGGCCCGGAAGGCAAGGACTTCGTCTTCATCGACTTCTGGGCCTCGTGGTGCGGGCCCTGCCGCCAGTTCGCCCCGGTGTACGAGAAGGCCGCCGAGCGTCACTCGGACCTGGTCTTCGCCAAGGTGGACACCGAGGCGCAGCAGGAGCTGGCCGCCGCGTTCGGCATCCAGTCGATCCCGACGCTGGCGATCATCCGCGAGGGCGTGCTCGTCTTCTCGCAGCCCGGCGCCCTGCCCGAGGCGGTGTTCGAGGACCTGATCGGCCAGGCCCGCAACCTGGACATGGCCGAGGTGAAGCGCAAGGTGGCGGAGGAGCAGGCGGCCGACGGCCAGGCCTGACTCCGGCTGCCCGCCGCCCGCGAGGCCCGGGGAGCGCGGCGGTTGCCGCCGGTCCCCGGGCCTCGTCATGCCGGCGGCCGGCCCTCCGCGTCTTCCGCGCTCTCCGTGCCTTCCGCGCTCCCCGCGGCCTTCCCGCTCGCTGCGGCCGCTCCGCCCTCCGTGGCCTCTGCAGCCTCGGTGGCCCCGGTACGCTCCGCGCCCCAGGCGGCGAGTCGGGCCGCGAGCGCCCGGACCTCGGCCCGCAGCTCGGCGGGCTCGCGGACGGTGAACGGCCAGCCGGTGCCGGCCAGCATGATCGCGGCGCCCTCCAGGCTCTGCGCCCTGGCCCGCAGCAGCACCCGGTCCTCGGCGAGCTCGGTGAGCGTGCCGACGGCGGGCGGCAGCCGGCGGCGGGCCTCGGCGAGCGTGGTGGCCAGTTCCACCTCCACCCGGTGCCGCCAGGGCACCCCGGCCAGGGACTCCACCACCAGCTGCACCGGGTCGACTCCCTCGGGCGGCTCGAAGCCGGTGCCGCCCTCCTCGACCCGCTCGATCCGGTCCAGCCGGAAGGTCCGCGGCTCGCCGCTGCGGTGGTCGAGCCCGGTGGTGTACCAGCGGCCGGAGTGGAAGACCAGGCCGTACGGGTCGAACTCGCGCTCGCTGGGCCTGTCCTCGCGGTCCCGGTAGGCCAGCCGCACCCGGCGCCGGCGGCGGACCGACTCGGCCAGCGTGAACAGCGCGGCGGCGGCCGGGCTGGGGCCCGCTGTCGGCGCGGTGGTCAGACCGAGGGTCTGCTCGACGGCCGTGATCCGCTCGCGCAGCGGCGGGGGCAGCACCCGCTGGATCTTGGCGAGCGCCGTGTCGGCGGCCCGCTCGCCCACCGACAGGCCGGAACTGCGGCCGGCCAGCAGGCCGAGGACCACCGAGGCGGCCTCGTCGGGGCTGAGCATCAGGGGCGGCAGCCGGTAGCCGGGGAGCAGCCGGTAGCCGCCGTAGCGGCCGCGCTCGGACCGCACCGGGATGCCGAGTTCGGCCAGGCGCGCGACGTAGCGGCGGACGGTGCGCTCGTCCACGTCGAGCCGGGCGGCCAGCTCGGCGCCGGTCAGTCCGGGGCGGTCCTGGAGCAGCTCCAGCAGGGCGAGCACGCGGCTGACCGGGTGTTCCACCGGGAGCACTCCTTCCGCTCGGAAAATCCGGACCGGATCTGTCCGGCATCGATCCTAGAGTCGGCGGTGACGGGGGTCCCACCGACGAGAAGGAGCGATCCACCATGAGCACGTTCGTACTGGTTCCCGGGTTCTGGCTCGGTGCCTGGGCCTGGGACGAGGTGGCCGCGCCGTTGCGCGCGGCCGGTCACGAGGTCTTCCCGGTGACCCTGCCGGGGCTGGCCGAACGGGCCGGGGACAAGGGCGAGATCGGGCTGGAGGAGCACATCGCCGAGCTGGCCGGGCTGCTGGTGCGCGAGGACCTGTGGGAGGTCGTGCTGGTCGCCCACAGCGGCGCCTGCGCCCCGGTCGGCGGAGTCGCGGACCGGATGCCGGAGCGCATCCGCCGGGTGGTCTACCTGGACAGCGGGCCCATGGCCGACGGCACCTCCGTCCAGGACCTGTGGCAGCCCGACTTCCGGGAGGCGGCCGACGCCTCGGTGGTCGACGGCCGCCTCCCGATGCCGTCCTGGGAGTTCATGGCCGCCCACGGCTCCAGCCTGGACGGCCTGGACGAGGCCGCCCTGGCGCGCATCCGCGCCCGGCTGACCCCGCACCCGGTCGGGGCGTTCCGGGACGCACTGCGGCTGGGCGGCGCCGGGGCGGCGCTGCCGCAGGCGCTGGTGTCCTGCTCCCTCCCGCTCGACCAGGTGAAGGAACTGGTCGCGGCCGGCCACCCGTGGTTCGCCGGCATGGCCGGGCCGAACTGGGAACTGCGCGAACTGCCCACCGGCCACTGGCCGATGTTCTCCCGCCCGGCCGATACGGCGGCGCTGCTGGCGGAGCTCGCGGCAATCTGACCCCGTCCGCGTGTTCGGCCGCGCGAACACGCTGCCACGTCGCAGGATGGGCCCACGACACGCCGGGGTAGGGGTGCCGGGTACGGGGGGCGGACAGCCCCCCGGCCCGCCCGTGCCCGGGGCGGGCCGACGGACGGCGCGCGAGCGCGCGAGACGATCGCGGAACGATGGAGGACGGGACACATGACCAGCAGCACCGCCGAGGAGTACGACGTCATCGTGCTGGGCGCCGGCCCGACCGGCGAGAACGTGGCCGACCGGACCACCGCGGCCGGGCTGCGCACGGTGATCGTGGAAGCCGAGCTGGTCGGCGGCGAGTGCTCGTACTGGGCCTGCATGCCGAGCAAGGCGCTGCTGCGCCCGGCCGCCGCGCTGGCCGACGCCCGCGCGGTGGGCGGCGTGCGGGAGGCGGTCGGCGGCGGGCGGCTGGACGCCGCCGCGGTGCTGGCCCGGCGGGACTCCTTCACCTCGAACTGGAAGGACGACGGCCAGGTGCAGTGGCTGCGCGACACCGGCATCGAGCTGGTCCGCGGCCACGGCCGGCTGGCAGGGGTGCGGACCGTCACCGTGGAGTCGGAGGACGGCAGCGAGCGGGTGCTCACCGCCCGGCACGCCGTCGCCGTGTGCACCGGCAGCCGGCCGGTGCTCCCCTCCGGGGTGCCCGGGCTGGCGGAGGCGCACCCGTGGACCAACCGGGAGGCCACCGGCTCCTCGACCGTTCCCGGGAGGCTGGCGGTGGTCGGCGGCGGGGTGGTCGGGGTGGAGATGTCCACCGCCTGGCGGGCGCTCGGCTCCGAGGTCGTCCTGCTGGTGCGCGGCGACGCGCTGCTGCCCCGGATGGAGCCCTTCGCGGGCGAGCTGGTCGCCGACGGCCTGCGGGAGGCGGGGGTGGACCTCCGCTTCGACACCGAGGTGACCGCGGTGGAGCGGAACGGGACCACCGGGCCCGTCGTGCTGACGCTCGCCGACGGCGGGCGGCTGACCGTCGACGAGGTGCTCTACGCGACCGGACGGGCCCCGCGCACCGCCGACGTCGGGCTGGAGCAGGTCGGGCTGCGTCCCGGCGACTGGCTGGCGGTGGACGACAGCTGCACGGTGCTCGGGGTGGACGGCGAGTGGCTCTACGCCGCCGGGGACGTCAACCACCGGGCGCTGCTCACCCACCAGGGCAAGTACCAGGCCCGGATCGCCGGCGCGGCGATCGCCGCCCGCGCCCAGGGGCGCCCGCTGGACACCTCGCGCTGGGGCGCGCACTCCGCGTCTGCCGACCTGGCGGGCGCGCCGCAGGTGGTGTTCACGCAACCCGAGGTGGCGGCCGTCGGCCTGACCCTGGCCGCGGCCGAACAGCTCGGACTGCGCGTCAAGTCCGTCGACCACGACCTGGGCGCCGTCGCCGGGGCGTCGCTGTACGCCGACGGCTACCGCGGCCGCGCCCGGGTCGTCTACGACCTCGACCGGGAGGTGATCGTCGGCGCCTGCCTGGTCGGGCCCGCCGTCGCCGAACTGCTCCACTCGGCCACCGTCGCGGTGGTCGGCGAGGTGCCGATCCACCGGCTGTGGCACGCCGTCCCCGCGTACCCGACGATCAGCGAGGTGTGGCTGCGACTGCTGGAGGGCTGCCGGGGGTGATCCCCCGCCCGGGTGAGCGGCGCGGCGAGATGTCACCACCGGTGGACGGCGGGACACTGGCAGTCGGGGGACGTCCCGGGGGGCCGTGCTCGTGACCAGGTGGTGTGAGGCATGACCGAGGTGCTGTTGGCCGTCGGAACCGAGAAGGGCCTCTTTCTCGGCCGCAGCCGCGACCGGCTGGACTGGGAGTTCAGCGGGCCGCACTTCCGGATGAACGCGATCTACTCCGTCTCGATCGACCGGCGCGGAGGCCGGACCAGACTCCTGGTCGGCGCCGACAGCAGTCACTGGGGGCCCTCGGTCTGGCGGTCCGACGACCTCGGCGCCGGCTGGTACGAGCCGCCGCGGCCGGCGATCCGCTTCCCCGAGTCCACCGGCGCCTCGCTCACCCGGGTCTGGCAGCTCCAGCCCGCCGGGCCGGAGGCCCCCGGGGTGGTGTACGCCGGCACCGAGCCGGCCGCGCTGTTCCGATCCACCGACGGCGGGGAGACCTTCGCCCTGGTCCAGTCGCTCTGGGAGCACCCCCAGCGGTCGGAGTGGGGCGCCGGCTACGGCGGCCAGGGCCTGCACACCATCGTGACCGACCCGCGCGACCCCCAGCGGCTGCTGGTCGCCGTCTCCAGCGGCGGCGTCTACCGCAGCAAGGACGGCGGCGACAGCTGGGAGCCGTCCAACACCGGCCTGCGCGCCGAGTTCCTCCCCCCGGACGGCCAGTACCCCGAGTTCGGCCAGTGCGTCCACAAGATCGCGCCGGACCCCGTCCACCTGGACCGGCTCTACCTGCAGAACCACGGCGGCGTCTACCGCAGCGACGACTGGGGCGGCAGCTGGCGCTCCATCACGGACGGGCTGCCCGCCGAGTTCGGCTTCGCCATCGCCGCCCACCCGCGCCGCGCCGACACCGCCTACCTCGTCCCGCTCGGCGGCGCGGACGACCGGATTCCGCCCGGCCGCCGCTGCCGGGTCTTCCGCACCACCGACGGCGGCACCAGCTGGCAGCCGCTCGCCGACGGACTGCCCGGGGAGGACCACTACGGCATCGTGCTGCGCGACGCCCTGCGCACCGACGACGCCGAACCGGCCGGGATCTACTTCGGCAACCGGACCGGCGAGGTGTACGGCAGCCGCGACGAGGGCGAGAGCTGGTCGCTGCTGATCTCCCACCTGCCGGACGTGCTCTGCGTTCGCGCGGCGGTGGTGGGCTGAGCGGCCGGGCCCTGCGCAGCGGTGCGGCCGAGCACTGAGCGGCTGGGCCCTGCGCAGCGGTGCGGCCGGGCCGGGAGCCGCCGAGTCCTGAGCGGCAGGGCCCTGAGCGGTAGGGACCTGAGCGGTAGGGACCTGAGGGCGTGGCCTCTCGGAGACCGCGGGTGGAAAACCTGTTGTCGGACACGCCGCGGCCCGGTGAGCATGAGCCGCCGAAGAGCGTCTCGTGAAGGTGGGGTGGGCCGTGACCGGAACCGACCGGGTGGTCAGGCGGAACGGCGGCGGCGCACCGGTGGTGCGCTTCCGGGCCGGCGAGCGGGAGGGGCAGCCCTGGGCCGACCGGCTGGAGGTCCTGGACGACTCGATGGACGCGGCGGCCGCGGCGGAGTTCGTCCGGGCCGAGCTGCCCGGGTGGGTGGTCTCGGCCGATCCCGAACTCGGGCGGCGGCTGCTGGAGCAGGGCGCCCGGCCGCTGCGGCACGCCCACACGTTCCGGCGCGACCTGCGGGCCGATCCCCCGCCCGCCGACTGGGCCGGGGCGCCGCTGCGCGCGGGCCTGCGGGCGGTGCCCTGCGACCGCGGGCCCGAGGAACTGCTGGACTCCTGGCGGGCCGCCTTCCACCCCGGTCACGTGGACCACTTCCCCGGTGACGACGCCCGGGCGCTCGCCGAGCGGATCGGCCCGCTGCTCGCCGGGAAGGCCATCGGCCCGGTGCTGCCCTCCAGCCTGCTCGCGGTGGACGCCGAGGACCGGGTGGTCGCCGCGGCCGTGCTCACCGACCGGGACGGCCTGCCGTGGGTCGCCGAGGTGTTCCGCCACCCCCGGCTCGGCTACCCGGGCCTCGGCGCCGACCTGCTGCGCCGGGCGATCGCGGACGCCGCCGACCGCGGGCTGGCCGACGTGCACCTGGTGGTCACCGAGGGCAACCCGGCCCGCCGGGTGTACGAGGCGATGGGCTTCGTGCTGTGGCAGACCTCGCTGACCGTGATCGTCCCGGAGGCCGAGGACGGGGTCCGGGCCGTCGGCCGGGCTTAGAGCGCCGCCCCCGGCGTCGGCCGGGGCCGGGTCGTCGGCCGGGGGTCGGGCGGTCGACCCGGTTTCAGGGCGTCGGCCGGTGCGCGCCCTCGATGCGGGCGCCGTGCACCACGACCATGGTCAGGCCCACGGCGACCAGCAGTTCCGCCCAGAAGAACGCCGCGTAGTCGAGCAGCGAGCCGATCGGGGGGCTGCCGGGCGCGGCGTTGCGCATGCCGACCAGGGCGAACAGGGTGGCCGCCATCCAGCTCAGGGCGGGCCAGATGATCCCGCGCCGCTGCCGGACGATGAGCCAGGCCGCGAGCAGCACGGAGAGGGCCAGCGCCCACATCGCCGCCATCATGAACCAGGCCAGGATGAAGGTGCTGCGCGAGCGGCCGATCTGCTCCGTCACCGCCACGCCGTAGCCCTCGGTCACCTCGCCGGCCTGGTGGAACGCGAAGAAGGCGTCGGCCTCCTCCAACCCGATCACGAGCGGGACGGGCCGCCCTCCGACGGTGGCCTGGAAGCCGATGATCGCCCGGTAGCGGTCGAAGGGGTAGTCCGAGACCCGTCCGTCGAACAGGTTGAACGACACCGTGTTGGAGCCGATCTGCTGGCCGGCCGGGTACCTGAACGAGGTCTGTTCGAGCGAGGTGGTCTCCAGCACCACGTCCCCCGCGGGGACGAGCACGTCCTCCGCCCGCCTCAGTGCGCCGTGCGGCTGGACCAGGATCTTCGCGACCAGCGTCTGCGAGGCCGTGTCCACCCGCTGGAGCGTCACCCCGACCTCCAGGAAGTCGGGCCCGGGCGTGGTGCCCACCACCTGGGCCCGGGTGCGGCTGGACCGCTCGTTGGCGTACAGCAGCAGGCCGGCGGCCACGAACAGCACGATCGCCACCATCACGGCGTACGCCCGCCACGGGCGCACCTTCGGCCGGGTGGCGCTCACGGTCCGCACCCGGGCGTGGATGCGGATCCGTGGCCGTCCCGCCCTGCGGTGGGGCTGCTCACGGCGTCGCGGCGACGTGCTCATCGGCCTGCTCCCACCGTCGGCGGCGGCATCCGATGCCGCCCGTCCCGCCAGCGTCGGCAGGGTCTCTCCTGCCGCGCAAGCGCTCACGGCCGATCGGGCTTCCCCAGGGCGCGGGAAATCCGCTGGTCGGAGGGGCTGTGTAGGCTCAACGGTCATGGCGAGGGTGACACGGGACGATGTGGCGCGGGCGGCGGGGACGTCGACCGCGGTCGTGAGTTATGTGATCAACGACGGGCCCCGGCCGGTGGCACCGGCCACCCGGGCCCGGGTGCTCGCCGCGGTCGAGGAGCTCGGCTACCGCCCGAACCGGGTCGCCCAGGCGATGGCCCGGCGGCGGACCGACCTGCTCGGCATGGTCGTCCCCGACGCCCGCCAGCCCTTCTTCGCCGGGCTCGCCCACGCCGTCGAGCAGGCCGCCACCGAGCACGGCCGACTGCTGCTGATCGGCAACTCCGACTACGCCGACGAGCGCGAGGCGCACTACATCCGCGCCTTCCTCGGCATGCAGGTGGACGGTCTGATCCTGGTCACCCAGGACCCGGCCACCCCCGGGCTCACCGGTTTCGACTCGGCCGACGGCACGCCGGTCGTGCTGCTGCACCACCGGGCGGAGAGCACCGGCGGAGTGGCCGTGGTGGCGGACGACGAGGGCGGCGCCCGCGAGGTGGTCCGCCACCTGCTCGACCACGGCCACGCCGAGGTGCACTGCTTCGGCGGCACCCTGGCGCTCAGCCCGCTCGACCCGGTCACCGGACGGACGGCGGGCTGGGCCGCGGCGCTGGCCGACGCCGGGCTGTCGCCCGAGGGGCGGCTCACCCCGGCCCCCTTCGACCGGGTCCGGGCGCACGCCGAGGCGCTCGCCCTGCTGGCCCGGCCGGACCGGCCGTCCGCCGTGTTCTGCGCGACGGACGACCAGGCGATCGGCCTGCTCCGGGCCGCCGACGACCTCGGCCTGCGGGTGCCGGAGGACCTCGCGGTGGCCGGCTTCGACGACATCGCCGAGGCGGTGATCGCCGGGCCGGCGCTGACCACCGTCACCACCGGGCAGGACGCGATGGCCCGGGCCGCGGTGGACCTCGTCCTCGGCGGGGCCGAGCGCCGCGCCGCCGGGGCCAGGACCTTCCCGGCCGAGCTGGTGGTGCGGCGCTCCTGCGGCTGCCCCGCTCCGAGCCGTCCGAGCTGACGTCGGACGGCCTCGGCGCCGGTCAGTTCAGCTGGAAGGTGGCCTCGACCGGGTAGTGGTCGCTGGGCGCGTTGGTGTCCAGCAGGCCCGGCGCCCAGCCGGCCTGCGGGTCGAAGTCGACCTTGACCCCGGACATCCCGGCCGGCACCGGGCGGCCCGGGGCGTTGAGGTAGCCGATGTAGTCGAGGTCGTCCCGGTAGTCCTTCGGGAAGGTCTCGACGCCCGACATGTACTGGCACCAGGAGGAGACCGCGCAGTCCATGGTGGTGCGGTCCTGGCCGGGGACGGTGGCCGGGGTGCCGAGGACGCCGTTCACCGCGTTCTGGGCGTCGGCGTAGTCGCCGCGGCTCTGACCGTGGAAGTACTCGACGTTGAGGTCGCCGCCGATCAGCACCGGGGCGCTGCTGCCGACGATCCCGTCGACCCAGGCGCGGATCTCGGCGAGCTGGCCGAGCCGGGTGGACTGGGTGGTGTCGGTGGAGACGTCGGACTCGTCGGCCTGGAGGTGGGTGCCGACCACCCAGGAGGTGGTGCCGTTCTTCTTCACCTGCACCAGCGCCGCGCCCTTGTTGGCGTGGTAGTCCCAGGTGCCGTAGGTGGAGTTGCTGAAGACGTGGGCGTACTGGGCGGCGATCGGGTACTTGGAGAGGATCATCGTGCCGCCGTTGATGACGAACCACGAGTTGGAGCAGTTGCCGCTGATGCCGGTCCAGCCGCCGCCGGAGCAGGTGCCGCCGACCACCGGGGTGCGGTAGGGGTAGAGGTCGGCGAGCTTGCTGTTGATGTCGGCGGTCGAGCTGTTGTTGAACTGCTCGTCCAGGATGACGACGTCGGCGTTGTGCTGACGGACGATCTGCTCGATCACGGGGGTGCGGCGGGCGGCCTGCTCGTTCTGGGTGCTGTCGACGATGGCGGTGCCGAGGTCGACGTTGAAGGCGAAGACGGAGAGCGTGGTCGGGCTCGCCGTGGTGGCGGAGGCGGTCGGGCCGGTGCCTCCGAGCAGCAGTGCGGCGGCGGCCGCCGAGGTGAGGGCGGTGGCCGTGCGGCGCGAGAGCATGAGCGTTCTCCTGGGGGAGGGATCCGTCAATCGGTGGGGCCCGGCGCCGGGGTGACCGGCTGCCGGGGATTGGCGGGGGAACGCTAGCTACCGCTCGGTACTTCGGGAAGAACGCCAGGCGATCGGTTCCGACCGATCATGTGGCCATGAGATGTCTGTACAGCTCGGGGCGGGTGGCGAAGAAGATGTCTGTACACCCTCGCGCCGGGGCCGGGGGCGCGGTGAGCCTCCGTCAGCCGTCCAGCAGTTCGTCCGCGAGCAGGTCCATCAGCAGGTTGTCGTGCCAGCTGCCGTCCGGGCCGCGCTCGTACTGCCGCATGGTGCCCACCGGGCGGAAGCCGACCTTGGCGTAGCAGCGGATCGCGGCGGCGTTGTCCGCGGCCGGGTCGATCACCAGCCGGTGGTAGTGGTGGTCGTGCACCAGGTGGCGGGCCATGGTGCGCACCGCGTCGGTGCCCAGGCCCAGGCCGTGCACCGAAGGGTCCAGGAAGAGGTCCATCCCGGCGTGCCGGTAGTCGTCGTCGTTGTTGGCGTACCACTGGATGGCACCGACCACCTTGCCGCCGAGGTCGATCGCGAAGGTCTCGGTGTCGGGCGAGTCCAGGTCCCTCGCGACCTCGTCGGCCAGGTCGTCAGCACCGCGCCAGCGGGCGAACACCTCGGGCGTGCTGCGGATCGCCACCAGCGCCGGGATGTCGTCCGCGGTGGCCGGACGGAGGGTGACCAGGGTGCCGTGCAGAATCGTCCCCATACGGGGCATGTTGGCACGGAAAGCCTGCTGCGGCGAGCGGTTTCGGCTGACCGTCGGCGTCCCGGGACCCGGTGGCCGGGGGGAGGCGGGTCGGGCGTTTCCCGTCGGGCGCGAAGCCGGGCCGACGGGTCCGGAGGGCCGGGCCGACGGATCCGGAGGTCGGGCCGGGCGCGCCGGGTGTCAGACTCGTCCCAGCCGGACGGCGGTGACGGCGCTGACGTAGCGGGCGCCGCAGTGGTCGTCGGGGACGACCAGTTGCGGGCCGGTGGCGTCCAGCGGGGCGCCGTCCATGCTGGTGGCGAGCAGGATCCGGCGCCCGCCGAAGTCGGGATCGATCTCGGCCCAGGAGACCACGGCCCGGTGGCCGTCGGCGCCGACCACGTCGAGCAGGAAGCGCAGCCGCTGCTTGCGGCCGGAGAAGTCGATCCGCGGGCGGGCGGCGAGCAGGACGTCCAGCAGCGCCGGGCCCTCGTAGCCGTGGCGCTGCTCGCCCTCGGTCAGGCAGTCGAAGCTGACCTCGACCCGGTGCACGGGGAGGGTGCGCAGCTGGTCGACGGTCAGCTCGGCGGGCTCGTCCAGGTGTCCGTGCAACCGGACGGTGGGTCTGGCAGGGGTCATCGTCCTCCTCCTCCCGGACCGCGTCGCTGCGGCCCGGGAGGAGGGTTACCCGAGGGGGAGTCCGGGCATTCGCAGGTGCAAGGCTGAATGCCGACTTTCAGCAGCGGATGCAATGACGGTTCGGCATGATGACTTGCAGGAGCGAGCCAGTGGTGGGGGCGCACCGGAGGAGACGGCTCGGCGCGCCCCGCACCGATTGAAGCAACCCGGCAATCGGGGGGACGACTGGTTCCGGGCACCAGTCCGAAGCCCCTTCCCTGGATGATCCGACAAGAAGATTCTCGGCTTCGCCACTGGCATTTACGATGCGAGGACGACACCGGACCTCGCACCTGCGAGTGCCACGCGACGAGCGACGCGCGGACCCCGGTGCGCACGACGTACCACCCCGACACCGGGCGAGAGCGAGCAAGAGATGATCGTCGGCGACCTGCTGCACCTCGACGACCTGTCCATCCGACTGGCCTGGAGCACCCCCGAGCTGCTCGACCGCCCCGTCACCGGCGTGAGCTCCACCGACCTCCAGGACCCGGCCCGCTACCTCCAGCCCGGCGAGCTGGTGCTCACCGGCCTGGTCTGGTGGCAGCCCGCCGACACCTCCGGCGCCCTGCGCTTCGCCACCGCGCTGCGCAGCGCGGGCGTGGCCGCGCTGCTCGCCGGCGAGGGCACCCACGGCAGCATCCCGGACAGCCTCGCCGAGGCCTGCCGCACCCACGGCATCCCGCTGCTCGCGGTGCCCGCCGGCGTGAGCTTCCGGGCCGTCACCGACCGGGTGTACCTCCGACTCTGGGGCGACCTGCGGGCCGGGGCGCAGGACACCGCGGCCATTCCGGAGACCGTCCGGCGCGAACTGCTCGATCTCGTCCGTGCGGAGGCCGGGCCCGGCGAGGTGCTCGCGCACGCGGTCGGCCGGCTCGGGCTGCCGGACTGCTCGCTCAGCACGACCGGCGGCCGTGCCGTCGTCCCGGTCGCGCCGAGCGCCCCGCACGTGCCGCCGGTGCCGTCGGCACCGCCCGCCGGACGCGGCGACGCCGGGCGGCGGGACGCCGGGCGCGGCGACGCCGGGCTGGCGGTCGGCCCGCAGGACGGCTCCCCCTTCGACGGCTGGCTCCTGCGGGCCCATCCGAGCACCGCGGCCGCCGAACCGGTGCTGCACGGCCTGGCCGAACTGCTCGCCCCGCTCGCCGTCCGCGCCCGGGCCGCGGCGGCGGCCCGGCGCCGGGCCGCCGGACGGCTGCTGGACGCCCTCGCCGACGACGGGCGGCTCGCCGATCCGCTGGCGGCCTGCGGGCTGGACGACGCCGGACCGCTGGTCGCGGTCAGCGCCCGGATCGACCCCGGCCGGTCCGGCGAGGAGGTGCCGCCCGGCTGGGCCGCGCACGCCCTCGCCGAGGCGCTGCACCCGCTGGAGGCGCCGTACGCGGCGGGCACCGACCACGCCGGGCTGACCGCCGCGCTGGTGGCCGCGCCCGTCGAACGGGTCGCCGACCGGCTGCACCGGGCACGGCCCGCGCTCCAGGCCCGGCTGAGCGGCCGGCGCACCCTGCGGATCGGCGTCGGCCCGGCCGCCCGGCCCACCCCGGACTCCTTGCGCGCGGCACTCGTCCAGGCCCGGTACGTGCTCGCGGGCGCGCCCGGGCCGGTCGCCACGGCAGCCGAACTGGACTCGCTGGACGGGCTGTTGCGCGGCATCCCGCCGGAGGTGACGGCCGCGTTCCACGCCCGGCTGCTGGCCCCGCTGGCCGCCCACGACGACGAGAACAGCGTCTCGCTGCTGGGGACGCTCGCGGTGTTCCTGGACCACGACGGCTCCTGGGCCCGGACGGCGGAGTCCCTGCACATCCACGTCAACACCGTGCACTACCGGATCCGCCGGATCGAGGAGCTGACCGGTCGCAACCTGGCCCGGCTGCGCGACCGGATCGACCTGCGGGCGGCGCTGCTGTGCGCTCCCCAGCCCGTGGGGCACTGAAGCGCTCGGCGGGCGGGCCGGGCCGGCTGCCTGCCGCCCCCTGACCGCTCGGGCCCCGCCCCGTTGCGACGGAGCCACGGGAGGTTCGCTCCGGGAACCGGAAAAAAATTCCTCGCGGCGGTGTCGATCCGGTGCCGGCCCGATCGACGCACGGGGTGGAAGGCGGGGAGAGGCCCCGCCCGTACGACCGAGGAGTCACCGTGCCGCGCTTCATGACGCTGATCCGCATCGACGAGAACGCCCGCGCCGGCTGGGAGCCGGACCCGGAGTTCGAGCAGCGGATGGGGGCGCTGTTCGAGGAGATCACCAAGGCCGGGGTGATGCTGGAGACCGCAGGACTGACCCCGACCGCCGAGGGCACCCGGCTGAGCTGGAACGACGGGAAGATCGGCTGCACCGATGGGCCGTTCACCGAGACCAAGGAGGTCATCGGCGGCTACGCCATCATGCAGTGCAAGGACAAGGCCGAGGCCCTGGAGTGGACCCGCCGCTTCCTGCGGACCCACCCGGCGAACTGGGCCGTCGAGGCGGAGGTCCGGCAGATCGACGAGATGCCCCAGCCCCCGCAGTAACGGTCGACGCGCCGCTGCCACCGGTCCGGCACGGCCGTCGCCACCGTTGCTCCTGATGCCTCCCGGGGCGGTTTGCCTCCCTCCGCACCGGCTGCTCTGATGGGTGGCCGTGACGGAGAGGGATGCGGCCGTGGCCGTGGAGACGGTGTTCCGGATCGAGTCCGCGCGGATCATCGCCGCGGTCGCCCGGATCGTCCGGGACGTGGGCATCGCCGAGGAACTGGCGCAGGACGCCCTGGTGGCCGCGCTGGAGCAGTGGCCGCGCGACGGCGTGCCGGACAACCCGGGCGCCTGGCTGACGGCCGCCGCCAAGCGGCGGGCGATCGACCTGGTGCGCCGCCGGGAGGTCTACGCCCGCAAGCTCGCCGAGGTGGGGCGGGCGGTGGAGGACGTGCCGCCGCCGGAGCCGGTCGAACCGGACGACATCGACGACGACCTGCTGCGGCTGATCTTCACCGCCTGCCACCCGGTGCTGTCCGCGCCCGCCCGGATCGCGCTCACCCTTCGACTGCTCGGCGGGCTGACCACCCCGGAGATCGCCCGGGCGTTCCTGGTGCCCGAGGCGACGGTGGCGCAGCGGATCGTCCGGGCGAAGCGGACGCTCGCCAAGGCGGGCGTGCCGTTCGAGGTGCCGTACGGCGAGGACCGGGCGCAGCGGCTCTCCTCCGTCCTGGAGGTCGTGTACCTGGTCTTCAACGAGGGCTACTCGGCCACCGCCGGGGACGACCTGCTGCGCCCCCGGCTGTGCGAGGAGGCGCTGCGGCTGGCCCGGGTACTGGCCGCGCTGGTGCCCGGCGAGCCGGAGGCGCACGGGTTGGCCGCGCTGCTGGAGTTCCAGGCCTCCCGGACGGCCGCCCGGATCGGGGCTGACGGGCGGCCGGTGCTGCTGGCCGAGCAGAACCGGGACCGCTGGGACGGGCTGCTGGTCCGCCGCGGCTTCGACGCGCTCCGGCGGGCGGGCACCGGGCCCTACTCGGTTCAGGCCGCGATCGCCGCCTGCCACGCCAAGGCCCGGCGGTACGAGGACACCGACTGGGCCATGATCGCCGCCCTCTACGAGCGGCTGCTCGCGCTGACGCCCTCGCCGGTGGTGGCGCTGAACCGGGCGGTGGCCGTCTCGATGGCCCAGGGCCCGGCGGCCGCCCTGGAGCTGGTGGACGCGCTGGCGGCGGAACCTGCCCTGCGCGAGTACCACCTGCTGCCGAGCGTGCGGGGTGATCTGCTGCTCCGACTGGGGCGGGCGGCGGAGGCGCGGGCGGAGTTCGCACGGGCGGCGGAGCTGACCCGCAACGAGCGGGAGCGGGAGCTGCTGCGGGAACGGGCCGCGTCGGCGGGCGGGGCGGCGGCGCCGGCTGAGGACGGCGCCTCCGGCTGAGGGCGCGTCGGCGGTGGGGCGGCGGTGTCGGCGGGTGAGGGCGCGCCGCCGGTGTCGGCGGGTGAGGGCTACTGCGGGGTTTCGTCCCGGCGGAGTCGGGCGCTGACCTCTCCGAGGCCCTCGGCGAGGACGGCCAGCTGCTCGCGGGTGAGCACGTCGATCAGCAGTTCGCGCACCAGGGCGACGTGGCCGGGGGCGGCCCGGCGGATCATCTCCCGCCCCTGGTCGGTGAGTTCGGCGATGACGCCGCGCACGTCGCTGGGGCAGGAGCGGCGGCCGACCAGGCCCATCCGCTCCAGCTGGGTGACCTGGTAGGTCAGACCGCTCTTGGAGGTGACCAGCTTCTCGGCCAGCTCGGTCATCCGGAGCGCGTCACCCGGGGCGGCGGACAGGTGCACCAGGATCTCGTACTGCTGGTGCGAGAGACCGGAGTCCTCCTTCAGCTGGCGCTCCAGCCGGCGGTTGAGCAGGTTGCTCGCGACGACGAAGCCCCGCCAGGCGGCCATCTCGTCCTGGTCGAGCCAGCGGGGTTCGTTCAGTGAGGACATGGGGTGAAGCCTACTCCCGTTGTTCAAATTCGAACGAAGGTGTACCGTCGAGGGCAGAGGTTCAAATTTGAACTACCAGCGCCGACCCACTCGCCCCGAGCCGGCACCGAGGAGGACGCCATGAGCGCCACGGCCACCGAGCGCATGCCCGCCCTGTACCTGTCGCACGGCGCGCCACCGCTCGCCGACGACCCGGTCTGGCCCGGGGAACTGGCCGCCTGGTCGGCCGACCTGCCGCGCCCCACCGCCGTCCTGATGGTCTCCGCCCACTGGGAGGAGGCCCCGCTCGCCGTCGGCGCCGTCACCACCCGACCGCTGGTCTACGACTTCTGGGGCTTCCCCGAGCACTACTACCGGGTGCAGTACGCCGCCCCCGGCGCGCCGGCTCTCGCCGAGCGCGTGCGCAAGCTGCTGCGCGCCCCCGGCAGACCGGTCCAGGACGTCCCCGACCGAGGCCTCGACCACGGCGCGTACGTGCCGCTCGTGGAGATGTTCCCCGCGGCGGACATCCCGGTGCTGCAGATCTCCATGCCCACCCTCGACCCCCAGCGCCTCCTGGAGATCGGCCGGCGGCTCGCCCCCTTGCGCGACGAGGGCGTGCTGATCATCGGCAGCGGCTTCTTCACCCACAACCTGCGGGCACTCAGCAGCGACGGCCGGGTCACCTCGGTGATGGCCGAGTTCGACGACTGGGGCCGGCGCGCCCTGGACGCCCAGGACCTGGACGCACTGCTCGACTTCGAGCACAAGGCCCCGGCCGGGCGCCTCGCCCACCCGCGCACCGAGCACTTCGCCCCGCTGTTCGTCACCCTCGGTGCCGGCGAGGCCGACCTCGGCAGCCAGCGCAGCGTGATCGACGGGTTCTGGATGGGGCTGGCCAAGCGGTCGATCCAGCTGGGCTGACCGGCGCCGGTGGGTCACGTCGCGCAGCAGGTGAAGCGCTCGCCGATGTGCTCGGGCTGCTCGATCTCGTCCACCAGGGCGACCGCGTAGTCCGGCACGGAGATCCGGCTGCGGCCCCCGGCGTCGCTGAGCAGCTGCTCCAGGCCCGTCCGGTAGCGGCCGGTCCGCTCCCCCGGGCCGATCTCGGCGGACGGGCTGAGCACCGTCCAACGGACGTCGGAGACCGTCCGGAAGTAGTCCAGCGCCGCACCGTGGGCGTGCATGATCTGCAGGATCGGCTCCGGCAGGCCCGGCGCGTCCCAGACCCGCACGCCCGGCGCCGTCTCCAGGCTGCCCGCGCCACCGACCACGACCAGCCGGGGCGCCGCGTCGCCGAGCGCGCGCAGGCCCTCGACCAGGGAGCGCGCAGCGGGCTCGATCAGCGCCGCGTGGCCGGGGCCGTCGCCACCGCCGACGGCACTGACCAGGACGTCCCGGCCGCGCGCGACCCGGGCGACGTCGGCCGGGTCCAGCACGTCGCCGCGCTCCACGGAAGCGGCCCCGCCCCGGTAGCGGGCCGGGTCGCGGACCACCGCGGTGACGTCGTGCCCGCGGGCCGCGGCCTCCGTGACGACGGCACTGCCGATGCTGCCGTTGGCGCCGATGACGGCGATGCTGGCCATGGGATACCTGCCTGCCTGGGAGGTCGGGAGCCCCCCGGGGGCTCGGGCCGGGGGTGCCGGGTGACGGGGAGTGCGCCGGACGACGAGGACGGGGAACGGATCAATTGTCCGGCGGCCCTCCGGCGGCGGCTCCGGGGGCTGGGCCTATCGTGTGACGGCACGTCGGAAGCACGTTCGAGGAAACGGCAGGAAGAATGACCGTCATGCACGGGGACCCCGTACGGGAGGCCCTGGAGGAGTGTCTGCAGGTGCTCGCCCCGCACGCCCGGGACCGCGACTGGACCGTCCCCGCCGGGCCGCTGGAGTGGAGCTGCCGCGACACGGCCGCCCACATCGCCCACGACCTGCTCGCCTACGCCGGCCAGCTCGCCGCCCGGCCCAGGGACCGGTACCTGCCGTTCGACCTCACCGTCCGCCCGGAGGCCGACCCCCAGCAGGTGCTGGCCGTCCTCACCGCCGCCGGGCAGCTGCTGGGCCACGCCCTCGACGCGTCCACGGACGACCTGCGCGCGTACCACCACGGCCCCTGCGACCCGATAGGGTTCGCGGCGATGGGCGTGGCGGAGCTGGTGCTGCACACCCATGACATCTCGCTCGGCCTCGGCCTGGACTGGCAGCTGCCCGGGGCGGCGAGCCGCTTCGTGCTCGCCCGGCTCTTCCCGGACGCCCCGGAGGACCCGGACACCCACCCGGGGGACGTCCTGCTCTGGTGCACCGGGCGCGGGGAGCTGAACGGCCGCCCGCGCCAGACCTCGTGGGTCTGGCGGGCGGCCCGGGGAGAGTGGCCGGACTGAGCGGCCGGGGCCGCTACGCGTCGCCCGTGGTGGCGGCGCGCTCGGCCCTGCTGCGCTCGACGCACAGCTCGTTGCCCTCCGGATCGGCCAGGGTGACCCAGCCCTTGCCGTCCGGAGTGCGGTGGTCCGCCAGGACGGTCGCTCCCAGCGCCACCAGCCGCGCCACCTCCTCGTCCCGGCTGCGGTCCTGCGGCTGGAGGTCGAGGTGCACCCGGTTCTTCACCGCCTTGCCCTCGGGCACCCGGATGAACAGCAGCGAGGCGCCGGCGGACTCCACCACCGCCTCCTCGTCACCCGGGTTGTCGTCCTCGCCCACGGTGCCGTCCAGCGCCCGGGCCCAGAATCCGGCCAGGGCGTGCGGGTCGGCGCAGTCGATCGTCACGTGTCGCACCAGAGAAGCCATGCGCCTACTGTGTCCCGCACCGTCCGGGGCCGTCCAGCCGTTTCCGGGTGTGCCGGTGACCGTCGAGCGGATACGGGGGGAAGGCCGGGACGATCTCCGTGAAGGCGTAACCGCTCTTCTCCGCCACCCGGCAGGAGGCGTCGTTGTCCCCCGCGTGCAGCAGGTCGATCCGCAGCAGGCCGTCCTCGGCGAACACCTCGAAGGCCCAGGCGGTGAGGGCCTGCACGGCGCGCGGGGCCACCCCCCGGCCGCGTGCCCGGGCCACCGTCCAGTACCCCACCTCGGCCGTCTCCCCGCCGGGGGTGCCGCGCTTGAGCACGACGTTGCCGACCAGGGCGCCGTCGTCGAGGACGGCGAAGGCGTAGCGGGTGCCGGCCGCCCGGCCCTCGTACTGCCGGCCAAGCCAGCGTGCGGCCTGCTCCGGGCCGGACAGCGAGGTGTGGGTGAAACGGCGCAGGGTCTCGTCCCGGTAGGCCTCGAGGAGGGCGGGGGCGTCGGCGTCCTCGAAGGGGCGCAGCAGCAGGCCGTCTGCCGTCGGGGGCGGCGCGGTGAGGGGCGCCGTGCCCGCGCTCCGGGTGCTCCGCCGCGCCGCCGCGCCCGGCACCGGATCCGTCCGTCGGTCAGTCATGGCTGTTCTCCCCGTGGCCGTGCGTGGTCAGCAGAATTGGTCCTCGTGACCCTCGTGATCCTCGTGATCCTCCCACCGGACGGGCGGCCGCCGACAGGCCGGTTTGACCTTGACACTGGCGGCAGGGTCGGAGGGTTGCCCGCATGAGCGACATGAGCGACATGGGCGACGAGGACATGACGGAGCAGCAGCGGGCCGTGGTGGTCACCGGGGCCGGGACGGGGATCGGGCGGGCGACCGCGCGGGCGTTCGCGGCCGAGGGGGCCCGGGTGCTGGCGGTCGGGCGGCGGCCCGGGCCGCTGGCCGAGACGGCGAGCACCCACCCCGGGCTGATCGAGCCGCTGGTCGCGGACGTCACGGGGCCGGACGCGCCGGAGCGGATCGTCGGGGCCGCCCTGGAGCGGTACGGGCGGCTGGACGTCCTGGTCAACAACGCCGGGATCGTGCAGGGCGGGCAGGGCCTCGGCGGCTACCACCGGGCGGGGATCGAGGAGCTGCTGTCGGTCAACCTGGTCGCCCCGGTCCTGCTCGGGCAGGCCGCGCTCCCGGCGCTGGCCGACAGCCGGGGCGTGGTCGTCAACGTCAGCACCGCCGTCGGGCAGCGCGGCTGGCCGTCCAACGCGGTGTACGCGGCGAGCAAGGCCGCGCTGGAGACGGTCACCCGCAGCTGGGCGGTGGAGCTGGCGCCGCGCGGCGTCCGGGTGGTCGCGGTGGCGCCCGGGGCGATCGACACCCCGATCGGCGACCACGCGGGGTACGGCCCCGGCCAGCAGGCCGCGGTGCGGTCGTGGCAGATCGCGCACACCCCGCTGGGCCGGATCGGCCGGCCGGAGGAGGTGGCCTGGGCGATCACCCGACTCGCCGCCCCGCAGGCCTCGTTCGTCACCGGCGTAGTGTTGTCGGTCGACGGGGGCGCGCTGGTGGGCTAGGAGGTGGCCTCAACGGCCGGCGGGCTGACGGCCCGTGGGGCGGTGCGGACGGTGGGGACGGAGTGCGGGCGGGGGGACGGAGTGCGGGTGGCGAGGGCGGTGCGGGATGCGGATCGGTGAGCTGGCGGAGCGGACGGGCAGCACCGCCCGGGCGCTGCGGCACTACGAACAGGCCGGGCTGATCCACTCCGAGCGCGCCGCCAACGGCTACCGGGAGTACGGCGAGTCGGCGGTCGTGCGGGTGCGCAACATCCGCGCGCTGGTCGGCGCCGGGCTGACCCTGGAGGACCTCCGGCCGCTGCTGGGCTGCCTGGACGGCGACGTGCTCTCCCGACCGCCGTCCGAGCGGGTGCTGCGCACCGTCCGGGAGCGGCTCACGGTGCTGGAGGCCCGGATCGCCGCCCAGACCGAGACCCGGGACCGGCTGGTGGCGGCGCTGGCCGCCGCCGGGAGCCGCGCGCACGGGTGACACCCCCGATCGGGGGTGTGCAGCGGGCGGGCGGGAGAGGACAGTGGGCGCATGCAGATTCCACTCTCCGTGATGGACTTCCTCGACCGGGCCGAGCTGGTCTACGGCGACCGGGTCGGCATCGTCGACGAGCCGGTGCAGCCTGCCGAATCCTGGGGCGAGCTGAGCTACCGACGGATCGCCGAACTCGCCCGCGCCCAGGCGGCCGGGCTGGACCGGCTCGGCGTCGGGCCCGGCGAGCGGGTCGCGATCGTCTCGCACAACTCGGCCCGGCTGCTGACCTCCTTCTTCGGGGTGAGCGGGTACGGCCGGGTGCTGGTGCCGGTGAACTTCCGGCTGAAGGCCGAGGAGGTCGCGTACATCGTCGAGCAGAGCGGCGCCACCGTGCTGCTCGTCGACCCCGAACTCGCCGACGCGCTGGACGGGGTGGTGGCCAAGCACAAGTTCGTGCTCGGTGCGGACAGCGACGCCGTGCTCCACGACTTCGCCAACGAGCCGCGCCGGTACGCGATCTCCGAGAACGACACCGCCACCGTCAACTACACCAGCGGAACCACCGCCCGCCCCAAGGGCGTCCAGCTGACCCACCGCAACATCTGGCTGAACGCGACCCTGATGGGCCTGCACTACGGCGCGAACGACCGGGACGTGTACCTGCACACCCTGCCGATGTTCCACGCCAACGGCTGGGGCCTGCCGTTCTCGCTCACCGGCCTCGGCGCCCGGCACATCGTGCTGCGCAAGGTCGACGGCGCGGAGATCCTGCGCCGGGTCGAGCGGCACGGGGTGACCTTCCTGTCCGGCGCGCCCGCCGTGGTCCAGATGGTGCTGGACGCGGCGGCCGACTGGGACGGCCCGGTGCCCGGCCGGGACCGGGTGCGGATGATCGTGGCCGGCGCGCCGCCGCCGACCTCGGTGGTGCAGCAGGTCGAGGAACACCTGGGCTGGGAGTTCATGCAGCTCTACGGCCTGACCGAGACCGCCCCGATCGTGACCGTCAACCGCTCGCGCGCCGAGTGGGACGCCCTGCCGGCCGCCGAGCGGGCCGAGAGACTGGTGCAGGCCGGTGCCCCGGCGCTCGGCACCCAGCTGCGGGTCGACCCCTCCGGCGAGGTGCTGGTGCGCTCCAACACCGTGCTGGACGGCTACTGGCAGCAGCCCGGGGCCACCGCCGAGGCGCTGCGCGACGGCTGGTTCCACACCGGCGACGGCGGCACCCTCACCGACGGCCAACTGACCATCTCCGACCGGAAGAAGGACGTCATCATCAGCGGCGGGGAGAACGTCTCCTCGATCGAGGTGGAGGACTGCCTCTACAGCCACCCGGCGGTGGCCGAGGCGGCGGTGATCGGGGTGCCCCACGAGAAGTGGGGCGAGACGGTCAAGGCGCTGGTGGTGCTCCGGGAGGGCCGGGGGGACGTCACCGAGGCGGAGCTGATCGCGCACTGCAAGCAGCGGCTGGCCGGCTACAAGTCGCCCACCTCGGTGGAGTTCCGGGACGCGCTGCCGCGCACCGCCACCGGGAAGCTGCAGAAGTTCCGGCTGCGCGAGCCGTACTGGACGGGGCGCGAGCGGCAGGTCAACTGACCCGTCAGCGGACCAGCCCGGCTTCCCGGGCGGCGACGGCGAGTTCGGTCCGGTTGCGGACACCGAGCTTGTGCATCGCGGACTTGAGGTAGCCGGTCACGGTGTTGCAGGTCAGGCCCAGGCGGGCGGCGATCTCCGGGTTGGTCCGGCCGGTCGCCGCCCAGCGCAGCACCTCGTGCTCGCGCGGGGTCAACGCCCTCGCGGGGGCCGGCCGGGGCCGCTCCCGGCTCCAGGCGGCGGCCCCGGCGAGCGCCCGGGACGCGGCCCTGGCCAGCGCGCCGACGGCGGAGATCCGGACGTCCCCGAACGGCACCACGGCGCGCACCGAGGCGTACACCACGCCGTGCACGGTGGCGCCGTCCAGCAGGGGGACGGTCAGCATCGCGTACAGGTCCTCGGCGGCCACCGCCGCGTCGTAGTGGTGCGAGATGGTCGTCGCCGCGCGGTAGTCGGGCACCCAGGTGGGCGCGCGCTCGACCAGCGCGCGCCCACCGAGACCGAGGCCGGCCGGGACGGCCACGTTGTGCAGCAGGTCCGCCCGGGTGCCCGCCCAGTGGCGCAGCACCATGCCCTCGTCGCCCCTCCCCCGCCCCGGCAGCGGCTCGGGGACGCCGACCAGCCCGACGTCCGCGCCGCACTCCGCCACCACCCGGCGGGCGAGGTCCCCGAGCACCGCGTCCCGCACCAGTTCGGCGGCGCGGGCGGCGAGTTCCGGGTCGTCGGTCCGGGCGGCGGGTCGGGGGGCGCCCGGCAGGGGGGCGACGGCCCGGGGGTCAGCGGGCCGGGTGGCGGCGGGCCGGGTGGCGGCCGCCCGCGCGGCGGGTCCGGAGGCGTGGGCCCGGGCGGCGTCACCGTACGGTCGCGCAGCTCGGGGGGTGTCCGCGCTCGTCATCGCGCGATTGTCACACGGGGCTCGGCCGGTGGCGAGAGTTCTGACGTGCGTGTTTCGTGGAGTGGCGGGCGTCGGCGGCCGGCCCGGCGTAGGGTGCCGCCGAGACTACCGGCGGGTAGCAACTGCCTTGATCGGAAGGGAAGCCGATGACCGACCCGAGCACCCCGACTCGGCCCCCGGCGGACGTCCTGCACGGCCTGCTGGCCGATCTGGCGGCCGAGAGCGACGTCCTGGACGACCTGGTGGCCGCACTGGCGCCCGAGGACTGGGCCCGGCCGACCCCCGCCGAGGGGTGGACGGTCGCGCACCAGATCGCCCACCTGGCCTGGACCGACGACTGGACGGTCCTGGCCGCACGGGATCCGGAGGGTTTCACCACGGCCTTCGGCAGCGCCGTCGAACGGCTGGCCCCCGGCGCCGACCCGGTCGAGGAGGGCGCCCGGGAGGGTGCGGCCGCCGGGCCCGCGCAGTTGCTCGCCCGCTGGCGGGCCGGCCGGGCGGAGGTGCTCGCCGCACTCGGCTCCGCCCCGGCCGACGTCCGGTTGGCCTGGTTCGGCCCGCCGATGAAGCCGGCCTCGATGGCCACCGCCCGGCTGATGGAGACCTGGGCGCACGGCCAGGACGTCGCGGACGCCCTCGGCGCGACCCGCGAGCCCACCGCCCGCCTCCGGCACATCGCCCACCTGGGGCTGCGCACCCTCGGCTTCGCCTTCGCCGCCCACGGACTGCCCGCGCCGGACCGCCCGGTGCGGCTCGAACTCACCGCCCCCGACGGCGGGACGTGGACCTTCGGCCCGGCCGGCGCAGCGGACGTGGTGACCGGCCCGGCCCTGGACTTCTGCCTGCTGGTGACCCAGCGCCGCCACCGCGACGACCTGGCCCTGACCGCCACCGGCCCGGTCGCCACCGCCTGGCTCCCGATCGCCCAGGCCTTCGCGGGAGCTCCCGGCAAGGGGCGGCAGCCACGGGCCTAAGGACTGCCCACCGTGCCGTCCCGGGCAAGGGCCGCCGCTCCCGACGTTCAGAGGCCGATCCGAAGCGGGGTGAGCCGGGTGGCGATCAGGTTGGTGGCGCCCTTGTCGCGTTCGACGTGGCCGTGGACCAGCAGGCCGGCCCGGTCCAGGGCGGTGCGGCGCTGGGACTCCCAGACCGGGCGGTTGCAGATCACGTTGATCAGGCCGGTCTCGTCCTCCAGGCTGAGGAAGAGCACCCCGCCGGCCGTCGGCGGGCGCTGCCGGTGGGTGACCAGGCCGCCGACCACCACCGCGGTCCCCGGGGGGACGTCCGGCAGTTGGGCGGCGCGGAGCGCGCCGCCGCGGTCCAGGTGGGCGCGCAGGTGCTGGAGCGGGTGGCTGGTGGCGGAGGTGCCGGTGGCCCACAGGTCGGCGATGGTCGCCTCGACGGGGCTCATCTCGGGCAGCTCCGGCGCCTCGGTGCCGGGCGTGGTGCCGGGCAGCAGGTCGGCCGAGATCCCGGCGAACGCCCCGGCGGCCCAGAGCGCCTGACGCCTCGTCAGTCCGAAGCAGTCGAAGGCCCCGGCCGTCGCCAGCGCCTCCAGGACGGGCGCGGGCAGGCCGGTGCGGCGGGCGAAGTCCTCCAGGTCCGCGTACGGCTGTCCGGCGGCGATCGCCTCGGCCTGCGGGGTGCCGATGCCGCGCACCGTCTCCAGCCCGAGCCGGATGGCCGGCTGCGGACGGCCGGCGGTCAGCGGGGGCTTGGGCGTCGGCCCCCGGTAGGGCTCCAGGGTGGGGCGCGGCCCGCTGGCGTTGACGTCCACCCCGCGCACCCGCACGCCGTGCCGCCGGGCGTCCGCGACCAGGCTGAGCGGCGAGTAGAAGCCCATCGGCTGGTTGGCCAGCAGGGCGCAGGCGAAGGCCGCCGGGAAGTGGTACTTGAGCCAGGCGCTGGCGTACACCAGGTAGGCGAAGCTGATCGCGTGGCTCTCCGGGAAGCCGTAGTTGGAGAAGGCCTCGATCTTGCCGTAGACGTCCTCGGCCACCTCGGGCGGGATGCCGCGCTCGGCCATCCCGCCGAGCAGCCGCTCGCGCAGCCGGGCCACCCGCTCGTGGGAGCGCTTGGCGCCCATCGCCTGGCGCAGCTGATCGGCCTCGGACGGGGTGAACCCGGCGCAGTCGATCGCGAGTTGCATCATCTGCTCCTGGAACAGCGGCACCCCGAGGGTCTTGCCCAGGGCGTTCTCCATCAGCGGGTGCGGGCAGCCGGGCCGCTCCACTCCGGCGCGGCGGCGCAGGTACGGGTGGACGGAGCCGCCCTGGATCGGGCCGGGACGGATCAGTGCGACCTCGACCACCAGGTCGTAGAAGTGGTCCGGCTTGAGCCGGGGCAGGGTGGCCATCTGCGCCCGGGACTCCACCTGGAACACGCCCACGGTGTCGGCGCGGCGCAGCATCGCGTACACGCCCTCGTCGTCGTCCGGGATGGTGGCGAGGTCGTAGCGCAGGCCGTGGTGCTCGGCGACCAGGTCGCAGGCGTCGTGCAGCGCGGCGAGCATGCCGAGGCCGAGCAGGTCGATCTTCACCAGCCCGGCGCCGGCAGTGGACTCCTTGTCCCACTGCAGCACCGAACGCCCGGGCATCCGGGCCCACTCGGTCGGGCAGATCTCGCCGATCGGCTCCCTGGTGAGCACCATGCCGCCCGAGTGGATGCCCAAGTGCCGAGGAAGGCCGTGGAGTTGACCGGCGAGCGAGAGCACGTCGGAGGGGATGACGGCGTCCGCACCGGGCTCGGAGCGGAAGTCGACCTGCCGGCTGAAGGCGTCCACCTGCCCCTGCGGGTAACCGAGCACCCGGGCGGCGTCGCGGATCGCCAGCCGGGGCCGGTAGGTGATCACGTTGGCGACCTGGGCGGCGTGCTCGCGGCCGTAGCGGCGGTAGACGTACTGGATGACCTCCTCGCGGCGGCGGTTCTCGATGTCCAGGTCGATGTCGGGCGGCCCGTCCCGGGCGGTGGAGAGGAAGCGTTCGAACAGCAGCTTGTAGTGGATCGGGTCGACGGCGGTGATCCCGAGGGCGAAGCAGACCGCCGAGTTGGCGGCCGAGCCGCGGCCCTGGCACCAGATGTCCTCGCGGCGGCAGAAGTCCACGATGTCGTGCACGATCAGGAAGTAGCCGGCCAGGTCGAGGTCCTCGATCACGTCCAGCTCCTTGGCGAGCTGACGGCGGGCGGCGGCGTTGCCGGGCCCGAAGCGGGCCGGGCCGCCGGCGGCGACCAGGGCGCGCAGGTGGCTGATCTCGGTCTCGCCCTCGGGGACGGGGTAGCCGGGCAGCTCCGGGTCCAGCTTGGCGAAGTCGAAGGCGCAGGCCCGGCCGAGTTCGGCGGTGGCCCGCTGCACCCCGGGGAAGCGGGCCAGCCGGGCGGCCATCTCCCGGCCCGAGCGCAGGTGCGCGGTGCCGGCCGCCATGGTCCAGCCGGCCGCCTCCTGGAGGGTGCGGCGCTCGTGCAGCGCGGCCAGGCTCTGCGCCAGGCGGCCCTGGGCGGGGCCGGCGTGGTGGGCGTTGGTGGAGGCGACGACGGACAGGCGCGCCCCGGCGGCGAGCGCGGCGAGGGCGTCGTTGCGCCGGTCGTCGCCGGGCAGCCACTGGTCGATCAGCTCGACGTGGACGTTCTCCCGGCCGAACGCCTCGGTGAGGGTGTGCAGTCGGCGCTCGGCCTCACCCCGGTCGGAGCCGCGCTTCCCGGCCAGGGCGGCGGGGACCCGGCCGAGGCGGCAGCCGGTGAGCACCGCCCAGTGGCCGTCGTGCGCGTCGGCCAGCGCCGCCAGGTCGTACACCGGGCGGCCCTTGGCGCCGCCGGCCAGCTGGGCGGCGGCGATCGCGGCGGAGAGGCGGCGGTAGCCGGCCGGGTCGCGGGCGAGGACCAGCAGGTGTTCGACGTCCTCCGGGGAGTGCCGGATCGTCAGCTCGGCGCCGAACACGGTGGCCACGCCCGTCCCCCGGGCCGCCATGGCGAGCCGGACGGCGCCGTACAGGCCGTCGTGGTCGGTGATCGCGAGGGTCTCGACGCCCAGCCGGGCGGCCTCGGCGACCAGGTCCTCCGGGTCGCTGGCGCCGTCCAGGAAGCTGAAGGCGGAGTGGACGTGCAGTTCGGCCCAGGGTTCGGCGCCCGGCTCGGGGCGGGGGGCGGAGGCGTCGGGCCTTGCGGGGCCGTCGGCGTCAGGCCCGGCGGGGGCGTGGGCGTCGGGCCCTGCGGCCGGCGGTTCGTCGCTGCCGGCCTCCGGGGCAGGGGGCTCCCCGGCGCGGCGGCGCAGCGGGACGACCGTGCGGTCCGGCGCCGCGCCGGTCAGCCGCCGGTGCAGTTCGCTCCAGGGGACGGTGGGGTGGCTGGTGAAGCCCATCGGGGTTGCCTTCGTCGTTCTCGTGCTCGTCCTGCCCCCCTTCGGGCTCTGCGGCCCTCTCCGCACCCGCCGCTAGTCGTAGCCGGCCTCCAGGTACCACGCACCCCCCTCCACGGTGAGCAGCAGCGCGCGACCGCCGTCCACCACCATCTGGAACCGCGCCCGACGGCGGGCCAGCGACTGGTCCCACCAGTACTCGACCGCCGGCCAGGGCCCCGTCCAGCCCGCCACCCGCTCCTCCCGGCCCCGGACCACGACCAGGGCCGGCCGGGCCGACACCCCCGCCCGGCCGTCCACCGTGACCGGTCGGCCGGCCTCGTCCAACACCCGCACCGGCGCCGGATCGCGCAGCACCACGGTCGGCCAGAGCCCCTCCAGCCGGCCCGGCCAGGGCGCCTCGGCCGGCGCCGCCGCCTCGTACGGCTCGCCCCACGGCACCTTGACCTGCTGCTCCCCCGGGCCACGACCGCCGGCCGGCTCGATCCGGCGCAGCCCGGCGTGCCCGAGCACCGCCTGCACCCGGGCCACCGCCCGCTCCACCCGGTCGTCCGCGACGGCCTGGCCCCACAGGGCGAGCTGGCGGCCCTGGTCCGGGGAGAGGCCGTCGGGGGCCAGCCGGAGCAGGGTGAAGCCCTCCTGGCCGCCGTTCGTCCGCTCGCTCCCGAAGGTGCCCGCGCCCTGCCAGGCCTGGAGCTGCCAGCGGACCCGCTCGGCCAGAGCCGTCGCCGACAGCCGGCCCTCGTGCCGCCACAGCCGCGAGGCCGTCCGGCCGTCCGCACAGGCCACCTCGACGGCTACCCGACGGCAGGTCAGCCCGGCCCCGGCCAGCCGCTGGTGCAACTGCTCGGCGAGCGTGCGGGCGACGAACACCAGCGGCTCGGCGGTCGGCTCCGGCGGGTCGAAGCGCTGCTCGACGGAGAGGTCCGGCTCCTCGTCGCGCGGCACCAGCGGGCGCGGCTGCAGGCCGCGGGCCAGCCGGTGGGCGACCGTTCCGGACGGGCCGAAGCGGTCCGCGACCGACTCCGCGGGCAACGCGGCGAAGGCCCCGACGGTGGGCAGGCCGAGCCGCCCCAGCAGTTCGGCCAGCGGCTCGTCGCCCAGCGTGCCCACCGGGTACGGGGCGAGGAACTCCGCCGTACGGCCGGCCGGCACCAGCACCCCGGCGCGGGCGGCGAGCACGGCGGCGAACAGGCCGTCGGCGACCCCGATCCGGGCGTGGGGTGCGGTCTGCGGTGCGGGGGGTGCGGTCGGGGTGGCTCGGCCGGCCGGGTCCGGCGGGCCTGCCGTGTCCGCAGGGTCGAGCGGGTTTGCCGGATCGAGCGTGCCTGACGGGTCCGCCGGGTCGGTCCGTTCGGTCGGTTCCCCGGTGGGCACCGCCACCGCGCCGGGGACGGCGTCCGGGACGGGCGGCCGGCTGAGCGCCTCCGCCACCGCCGCGCCGACCTTGGCCGCCAGCGCCTCCTCGCCGCCGAAGTACCGGCCCGGGCCCTTCACCGGGATGGCGCACAGGCCCGGGCGGATCACCTCCACCCGAGGGGTGAACGCCTCCACCGCCGCGACCACCGGCTCGAACCGGCGGGTCTCCGCCTCCGGGTCGCGGTCGCGCAGCTCCAGCTCCGGGCAGAGCCGCTGGGCCAGCTTGAGCCGCTGTCCCTGCCGCACCCCGGCCGCACGGGCACCCGCCGAACAGGCCAGGATCCGGCCGCCCTCGGTCACCGCCACCGGGTCGTCGCCCGTGACGGCCACCACCGGCCAGTCCGGACACCAGACCACCAGCACCCGGGGAGTCCGGTCGCCGTCGGACATCGTCGGCATCTCACACCACCGCCGCCACCGGTGGCAGCCCCACCTGGAGGGGCTGCTCCCGGACCTGCTCGTATCCCTGTGCGCGTCCCTGCTCGTATCCCTGTCCGCGTCCCTGCTCGTGGACCTCCTCGTGGAGCCCCGGGACCTGCGTCCGGGCCTGCTCCCGGACCGGGCGCACCGCGCCGTCCTCGTCCGGCAGCCAGAGCCGGGCCGAGCGGCCGCGCACCGCCGAACCCCGCCCCTCGGCCACCACCTCGACCTGCCGCCCGGCGAGCCGGCCGTAGCCGTCACCCAGCCCGAACCAGCGCCCGGACCGCA
Source organism: Kitasatospora sp. NPDC048194 (assembly GCF_043202455.1). Taxonomy (NCBI): domain Bacteria; kingdom Bacillati; phylum Actinomycetota; class Actinomycetes; order Kitasatosporales; family Streptomycetaceae; genus Kitasatospora; species Kitasatospora sp. NPDC048194. Next base: position 2,126 of record NZ_JBIDAK010000044.1, on the reverse strand, counting down.
CCCCCAACCTCAGGACCGCTCCCGGCCACGGCCCGGCCACCAGCAGCACGCAGCCGCTACGCCGCAGCACCGCGGCCAGCCGGGTGGCCAGCTTCGGCGGCACCGGGCCGTCCGGGCGCAGCATGATCAGTTCAACCGCGCCGGCCAGGACCGACACCACCTCGGGCCAGTGCGGCCCCGGGTCGTCCGCGACCAGCAGGCGCCGCAGGTCCAGCCCGTACCCCTCGGCAGCCGCCAGCCCGAGGTCCGGCAGCCCGACCGCCGCGGCCCAGCCGCCCCCGGTCTCCCGCACCCCGGCGGCCAGCGCCAGCAGCAGCCCGGCGTCCCCGCCCGCCACCGACACCGCCGTCCCCCGCCGCAGTCCGCCGTCCGGCAGCACCTCCCGCAGGGCGGGCACCACCGGCACCAGCCCGCGCACCGCCGCCTGACCGTCCTCGGGGGCGCCGGCCGACACGACCGACCGGAGGGCGGGCGTCACCTGCCGCGCCCGTTCCTCCAGCGCTGCCGGCTTCTCCGCCTCCCCCGGCTTCCCCGCGCCACCGGGCCTCCCCCGTCCCTCGGGCCTCCCCGGCTCCCGGGCCGGGGCAGCCGGGAGCGCCACCGGTCGGAGCGCGGGACGTTCGAGCTGCTCAGCGGCGGATTCGAAAACAGATTCGAAAACGGGCACAACTCCAGGATCGAACATCCGTTCGCAAAGATTCAAGTCCGCCACACCCGCCTCATTCGTCACTCTCCGTGCTGGTCACGGTGGGTGCCCGGCCGCCGGCGGACCACGGCCGGGATCGCACCGCCCTGCCTCGGCCGCTGTTCGAGGCGGCGGTGGACCGCCTCCGCTTTCCCAGCGGGCTGCGGCTGCCGGGGTGTTGACGCGTCCTCCCGGGCCGGGCCCGATCGAGGCGGAGCGCCGGAGGACGGCTCCGGTGACCCGGTCGGCGTTCGAACGGGCCCGGCCCCAGCAGCCGGCGAAGGGCCGCCACGAGGGGCGTCCCGGGTTCGTTCGAACAGGTGGGGCGCCGAGGAGGAGAGGAGGAGAGACGGAGAACACCCCGGCGACCGCGTCGGCCGCCGCACGCTCCAGCGGCCGCCCGCCGGGCCGACCGGGCCGCAGCCGCATCGAACAGCCCCCGTGCCGTCCCGCCACCACCCCCCGCGTCACGGGCCGAATTCGGTGGACAGTTCCCCTGCGGTCGACAGACTGATCCCATGAGTGAGACGAGCGGTACGAGCGGCATACGCGCGGCGGACGACAAGAACGACCTCCGGATCTACCTCCAGGACGCCCGCGACGCCCTGCTGTGGAAACTCGAGGGCCTCTCCGAGTACGACCTGCGGCGCCCGCTCACTCCGACCGGTACCAACCTGCTGGGGCTGGTCAAGCACGTCACCGGCGCCGAGGCGCTGTACTTCGGCGAGACCTTCAGGCGGCCCTTCCCCGAGCCGGCCCCGCTGTGGTTCGTCGGCACCACCGAACCCAACGGCGACCTGTGGGCCCGGGCGGACGAGGCCACCGAGGAGATCATCGGGCGCTACCGTCGGGCCTGGGCGCACTCGGACGCCACCGTCGAAGCGCTGCCGCTGGACGCGGTGGGCCGGATACCGGTCGGTGACCGCCCCGAGCAGACCCTGCACCGGGTGCTCGTCCACATGATCGCCGAGACCCACCGGCACGTCGGCCACGCCGACCTGGTCCGCGAACTCATCGACGGCGCCACCGGCCAGCGCCCGGACGGCGCCAACACCGCCCCGGGCGACGAGGACTGGTGGCAGGCCCACCACGACCGTGTGGAGCGGGCCGCCCGGGAAGCCGGCGGTCTCGCCTGACCCGCGGGCGGCGGTGCCGGAGGGATTTGCCGCGGTGCCGGGGAGGTGACGGGTGCGGCCGGCGGAAGGCGGTGTCACGGCGGAGGCCGGGACGGGCGGCGCTCCCGGCAGGTGGGACGGCGGCGCGGACGGGCCGGAGCGCCGGGCGCCGGGGCTGTCGGGTGGGCCCGCTAGACGAGTAGTTCCGAAGTCGGCTGGGTTTGCCGGTTTTGCTCCGGGCATGCAGGGAGGGTGTCCAGCATTCGGGTTGTGACGACCGAAGAGCTGGACACCCTCCTGACCGCACTCTACGTGCAGATCGATGA
>NZ_JBIDAK010000043.1:0-54047 GCF_043202455.1 Kitasatospora sp. NPDC048194 | reverse complement strand
CGCGATCTGGCACAACCGGACCACAGACCAGCCCGCGACCCGCTCACTGATCGCCTACGACCACTGACCGACTTCGGAACTACTCGTCTAGCCGGCACCCACCGACCCGGCGCCGCACCGCGGCCCGGGTGCCCGCCGGCGCACGGCCACCTGGATGCCCGCCGGCGCCCGGGCGGCGGTGGGCCGGGCCGGGCAGCGGCGGGCCGATGCCCGGCAACGGCGCGTCGCGGGCCGGGCGGCGGTGTGCCGAGGCCGGTCGAGAGGCGAGTTGAACACGTTCAAATAAGGGGTCTAGAGTCGGTTCCGCGCAGACGGGACAAGGCCCGCCTGCCCCTTCGGCACGCCTCGCCCGGCTTCCGTGCGGCGTGCCCGCCTCGGAGGTGTGCGAGATGGACGACGACCCCGCGGTCATCCTGCGGCGGGTCCGGCGGTGGCTCCGGTTCTTCCTGGTCTGCCTGGTGCTGAGCGGCCTCACCGCCTTCCCGCTGGAGACCGAGACCGGCTGGCTGGTCGACGTCGCCTCCGGCCCGGCCGCCCCGCTGGCCGACCACTTCCCGGCCGCGCTCGCCTGGTTCGAAAGGGTCCACCGGGGCGTCGCCGAGACCGACGAGCGCTACCCGTTCCTGGCGTACGGCACCGACTGGCTGGCCTTCGCCCACCTGGTGATCGCCGCCGCCTTCTGGGGTCCGCTCAAGGATCCGGTCCGCAACATCTGGGTGATCCGCTGGGCAGTGCTCGCCTGCGGCGCCGTGATCCCGCTGGCGCTGGTCTGCGGACCGCTGCGGGGGATCCCGGTGGTGTGGCGGTTCGTCGACATGTCGTTCGGAGTCTTCGGCGTCATCCCGCTGCTGATCGTGCTGCGGGCGCTGCGTCCGATGGAACGTTCCTTCCAGCAGCGCCTGGCCGCCGACTGAGTCGAGTGACCTCGGCGTCGTTCCGGGGCGCGTGGGCGGCGGTCGCGCGCCGGTGGGCCCTCCGGGGGCCCGGGTCACGGACAACGGGCGTCCTCCGCAGGCCCTACCATCTGGCTCAACAGCTGCTGGGAGGCGGACGGGCGTGGCCGATGCGGTGATCGATCTGAATGCGGACCTCGGAGAGGGGTTCGGGCGCTGGAGCCTGACCGACGACGAGGCCCTGCTGTCCGTGGTGACCAGCGCCAACGTCGCGTGCGGCTTCCACGCCGGCGACCCGTCCACGATGCGCCGGGTCTGCGCGCTCGCCGCCGAGCGCGGCGTCCGGATCGGCGCCCAGGTCTCCTACCGCGACCTGGCCGGCTTCGGCCGCCGTGCGATGGACGTCCCGCCGGACGAGCTCGCCGACGAGATCGCCTACCAGATCGGCGCCCTCCAGGTCTTCGCCCGCGCCGCCGGCTCCCGGGTCTCCTACGTCAAGCCGCACGGCGCCCTCTACAACCGGGTGGTCGCCGACTCCGAGCAGGCCGAGGCCGTGGTGGCCGGGGTGCTGCGGGCCGGCGCCGTCTGCGACGGGCCGCTGCCCGTCCTCGGACTGCCCGGCTCCCGGCTGCTGGACGTCGCCGAGGGCGTCGGCCTGCCGGTGGTCACCGAGGCCTTCGCCGACCGCGCCTACACCTGGGCCGGCACCCTCGTCCCGCGCCGCGAGCCCGACGCCGTCGTGGACGACCCCGAGTCGGTGATCACCCGCGCCGTCGGCATCGCCCGGGACGGCACCGTCGAGGCCGTCGGCGGCGAGCGGATCGGCGTCGAGGCCCGCTCGCTGTGCGTCCACGGCGACACCCCCGGTGCCGCCCAACTCGCCTGGCGGATCCGCGGCGCCCTCGCCTCCGCCGGAGTACGGGTCGAGGCCTTCACATGACGCTCCCGGTGATCCGGCGGGTCGGCGACCGGGCCCTGCTCGTCGAACTCCCGGGGACGGCCGAGGTCGCCGCACTGTACGGGTGGCTGCGCGAGCGGCAGGCGGCCGGCGAGCTCGGTGAGGTCGCGGAGGTGGTGCCCGCCGCACGCACCGTGCTGCTCGACGGCGTCGCGGACGTCCCGGCGGTGGCGGCGCTGCTGCGCACCGCCCGGCCGCGGGCGGCCACGGCGGCGAACGGGCCGCTGGTGGAGGTGCCGACCGTGTACGACGGCGCCGACCTGGCCGAGGTCGCCGCCCGCTGGGGAGTCTCCGAGGAAGCGGCGGTACGGATCCACACCGAACCGGAGTACGTGGTCGCCTTCTGCGGCTTCGCCCCCGGCTTCGGCTACCTCACCGGACTGCCCGCCAGGTACGCGGTGCCGCGCCGGGACACCCCGCGCAGTTCCGTCCCGGCCGGCTCGGTGGCCCTCGCGGGCCCGTACACCGGCGTCTACCCGAGCGCCTCGCCCGGCGGCTGGCAGCTGATCGGACGCACCCCACTGGCGCTCTGGGACCCGGGCCGCGAGCCCGCCGCGCTGCTGGCGCCCGGGGTCCGGGTCCGGTTCACGACGGAACGTGCTTAGGGACGGGCGGAGTTGAGCGAGCTGCAGGTGGTACGGCCGGGACCGCTGACCACCGTCCAGGACCTCGGGCGACGCGGCGTCGCGCACCTCGGGGTGCCCCGGGCCGGCGCACTGGACGAGCCCGCGCTGCGGGCGGCGAACCGGCTGGTCGGCAACGGACCGGAGGCCGCCGGGCTGGAGACCACCCTGGGCGGGGTCGCGCTGCGCGCCCTCGGGCCGGTGGTGGTCGCCGTCACGGGCGCGCCCGCACCGGTCAGGGTGGACGGGCGGGCCGCCGCCTGGGGCGCGCCGGTCGCGGTGCCGGCCGGGGCGGTGGTCGAGGTGGGCGCGGCGACCGCCGGGGTGCGCACGTACCTGGCGGTGGCGGGCGGGATCGCCGTCCCGCCGGTGCTGGGCAGCCGCTCGGCCGACCTGCTCTCCGGCCTCGGGCCCGCACCGCTGGCCGCGGGCGACCGGCTCCCGGTCGGCGCGCCACCGCCCTACCGGGACCGGGCCGAGCTGGTGCCGCTGCCCGCTCCCCCGGCCGAACTGGTGCTGCGGCTGCGCCTCGGGCCGCGCGCGGACTGGTTCGCGCCCGAGGCGGCGGGGCGGCTGGCCCGGGACGGCTACCGGGTCTCCCCGGCCAGCAACCGGATCGGGCTGCGCACCGAGGGGCCGGCCGTCGAGCGCGCTCGGGAGGGCGAACTGCCCAGCGAGGGGATGGTGCTGGGCGCCGTGCAGATCCCGCCGGACGGGCAGCCGGTGGTGTTCCTGGCCGACCATCCGACCACCGGCGGCTACCCGGTGATCGGCGTCGTGCCGGAGGCCGACCTGGCGGCGGCCGCCCAGGCTAGACCGGGGACGCCGGTGCGGTTCACGGTGCTGCGGGAGCGCTGAGCCCGGGGCCGGGGGCGGGCAGGGGCCGGGGGCCGGCTTCTGCCGCACCCGGCCCGGCGTCCGGGCCGCGCCGCCGTCTCGCGGTCCGGCTCCACCACCGTCCACGAGCTAGCTCGAAGCCGGGGTGTCCGGCGAGCGGTTCGGGGGCCGATGACCGCCGCGTCCGGTCCGGGCGTGGTCAGTCGGGGTTCAGGGCTTCCGCGGCGGCCGAGGCGAAGCCCTCGGGATTGTCCAGCATGACGTTGTGTCCGCAGTCGGGTACGGCCACCACCCGCACGCCCGCGGCGCGCAGCGCGTCGACGCCCTGCGGTGGCCCGTCCGCCGCCGGGTGGAGGAAGGTGCGCGGAAGGTCGAGCCGGAGCAGCAGTTCGCGCATCACCGGCTCGCTCCCGCGGGCGAGGTGCAGGGCGCTGCGGTACAGGGCCACCGGGCCGGCCAGCCGCATCGTGGACCACCAGAACGGGCCGACCCGCTCGGCGGCCTCCGCCAGCCCGCCACCGAGGAACTCCGTTTCGGTGTAGCTCGCGATCCCGCTGCTGCCGACCCTTCGGCGGCCCAGTGCGATCGCGTCCAGGTTGGCGTCCACCAGGAGCAGTCGCGACACCAGTGCGGGGTGCCGGTGTGCCAGGACGATCGCGACCGCGCCGCCCATGCTGTGGCCGACCACCTCGACCCGGTCCGGCCCGGCTGCCCGGACCGCCGCGGCGACGGCGTCGGCGTGGGCCTCCAGGGTGTAGCCGAAGTCGGTGGGCCGGTCGCTGATGCCGAAGCCGAGCAGGTCGAGCAGGAGCGAGCGGCGGCCGGCGAGCAGCGGGTGGGCGGCGGCCGCGGCGAAGTAGACCGGTGAGCTGGCGCCCAGCCCGTGCAGGTAGAGCCGGGCGGGTTCGGCGCCGGGCAGTTCGACCCAGCGGATCCGGTCGCCGCTGGGGGTGACGGTGGCTTCGCGCACGCGCGCACGCTCCTGGTTCGAGTGGTCCGGGCGAATCACCGGAAGGATACCTCGATATCGAGGTATGGCGAAGGCGATGTACCTCGCTGCACCCGCTCGTCGACCGACCGTCTGAGAGAGTGGCCCCATGCTGAAGCTCGCGATCCTCGGGTTCCTGTACGACCGGCCGCTGCACGGCTACGAGCTGCGCCGCCACCTCGCGGGGCTCGCCGGCCACATCCGCCCGATCAGCGACGGCTCCCTCTACCCGGCGATCAAGCGCCTGGAGGCCGACGGCCTGCTCGTCCGCGAGACCGAGCCCGGCAGCGCCGCCGCGCCCCGGCACACCCTGCACCTGACCGAGGCCGGCCGCGCCGCGCTGCTCGGCGCCCTGCGCGATCCGGAGCCGCTGGACATCAGCGACGGCAACCGCTGGACCACCGTGCTCTCCTTCCTGCGCCACCTCGACGACCCGGCCGCCCAGGCCGCCGTGCTCCGCCGCCGGCTGGCCTTCCTGTCCGAGCCGGCCAGCTTCTACTACGAGGGCGACCGTCCGCGCAGCGCCGAGGAGTTCACCGATCCGTTCCGGCGCGGCCTGCTGCTGACCGCCCGGGCCACGACCGAGGCCGAACTCTCCTGGCTGCGCGCCACCCTTGCCGAGCTGGCGGACGCGGCGCCGCAGGACGGGGCCGCAAACTGACGGACCGGCCGAAAGCCGCCGAACCACCCTCCCCCTTCCCTTCCCACCCCGCCCCTCCCGTGTTCCGATGGCCTCCATGGGCGACGACACACGCGCGAACGACGCACGGCGGCAGGGCTACGACGGCACGGGCGCGGGTGCGATCACCCCCGACGGCTGCGCCGTCGAGGTGTGGTCCCGCCTGCCGGCGGGCGACGCACCGGACGTGATCGCCGCCGCCGTGCCGCCCGGCGCGAGCCTGCTCGAACTGGGTTGCGGCGTCGGCCGGATGACCCACCCGCTGGTCGACCGGGGCTTCGCCGTGACGGCCGTGGACGAGTCCGCCGAGATGCTGGCCCGGGTGCGGCCCGGCGTCCGCACCGTCCGCAGCCCGATCGAGCGGCTGGACCTGGGCGAGCGCTTCGACGTCGTCCTGCTCGCCTCCTTCCTGGTGCACGCCGGCGACGCGGCGGTGCGCCAGGGCCTGCTGGAGACCTGCCGCCGCCACGTCGCCGAGGACGGCTGCGTGCTGGTGCAGCGCGAGGGCGAGGACTGGCACCGGAACGTGCCGCGGGAGAGCCCGATCGGGACGGACGGGGTCGTCCGGATCCTCTCCGCGACACCGGTCGGTGACGGCGTGAACTCCGTCCACGCGCAGTACGAGTTCCCGAACGGCACCTGGACCCAGACCTTCCTCTCCCGCCCGCTCACCAGAGTGGCCTTCGAACAGGCGCTGGCGGACGCCGGTCTGCGGGTCGAGACGTACCTGACGGAGGACCGCACCTGGGTCCGGGCCCGGCCGCTCGGCTGAGCGGCGGCAGGGCGGAAAGGCGTACGACCGCTCAGGGCCGCCCGGGGCATCGCGCGGCGCCGGTGGCGGGCCGGTGCCGGGCGCTTCCCGCCCGGGCGGCATGACAAGGCGGGGCCCGCCCGGTAGAACGCCGTTCCACCGGGGCGCCCGAGAGCACCCGCACCCCGGGGGTCAGCCGCGACAGCAGTGGGCCGGGACACCCCGAGGGGTGCCCCGGCCCGCTGGACGTCGAGGACCTAACGGCCGAACTCCCGGGCGGCGGTCAGTCGGCCGCGGACGGCGGCGTGGACCTCGGCCTCCTCGGCCGGGTCGGCGGCGAGCCTTCGCAGCCGCTCCAGCACGCGCGCGTCGCCCGTGGTGGCGACATGGCGCGCGGCGAGCTCGCGCGTGGACTCCTCGCAGTCCCACAGGCACTCGACGGCGGGGCCCTCGGGGAAGTGCACGTCGGTGGCGGCGAGCGCCCGGGCGGCGCGACCGCGCAGTTCGGAGGAGGCGGCCTCGCCGTAGATGTGGCGCAGGACGGGCACGGCGTCGGCGGCGGCCAGCCGCCCCGCACCGTCGACCAGCGAGCCGAGCCCGGCGCCGCCGACCCCGTGCACGGACATCCAGCGGCGCAGCCCGGCGACCACCAGCGGGGCGTCGGCCGGCTCCCCGGCATCGGCGAGCAGTCGGACGGCGGCCTCGCCGAGAGCGCTGTCGGCGCCCCCGCTGGCCGGGTCGGCCCAGCGGCGGGCCTGCGCCAGCACCTCGGGGCCGCGCATCCGGCCGAACAGCTCCAACGCAGCCCGTACGATCCGCTCGTCCACGTCAGCTGCGGCAGCCTCGATCAGCTCGAGGGCGGCCGGGTCCCGCTGGTCGACCAGGTAGCGCAGGGCGGCCCGCCGGGCGCCGGGCAGGCCGTCGGCGGCCGCCTCCAGCAGGACGGGACGGTCCTCGGGCCGGACCACGGCGGTCAGGCAGCGGGCGGCCGCGGCGGCGCGGCGGTCCACCGCATCGGGCGCGGACGGGTCGTCCTCGGTCCGCGCGGGCTCCGGGCGGGTCAGGAAGGCGCCGGCACCGAGGGCGCCCAGCTCGCCCTGGTCGGCCCAGGCCAGCACGTCGGCGGTGGACCAGCCCGGGGTCACCCCGCTGCGGTTCAGCTGCCGCTGCCACAGGTCGAAGGGCGACTGCTCGCTCGCCGCGGCGACTCTCGGGTGGTAGGCGGCCCACAGCCGCCAGGGCCGGGGCTCGTACGCGTTGCGGATGAACTCACGCAGTTCGGCGTCGCCCTCGGGGCCCGGCGGGAAGCGGTCCAGGACGGCGGTGCCGAGCAGCAGCAGGCCCCGGTCGTCGTCGCGCAGGGCGAGCTCGTCCAGGGCCCAGGCCCAGTTGGCACCCGTGGCGGCGTACTCGCGCAGCATCAGCAGCGCGTCGCGCCGGCCGTAGGCGGCGAGGTGGCCGAGGACGGACAGGGCGAGACCGGTGCGGCCCTCATCGTCGCTGACGAGGTCCTCGGCGGAGTGCAGGTGGTCCTCGATCCCGTCGAGGGGAGCCTCCAGCTCCATGTAGAGGCGGGCGTAGTAGAGGGAGCGGCTCTCGACCTGCCAGTCGGCCCGCGGATCCCTGGTGACGCACTCCTCCAGCGCGGCGATGGCCTCGGCACGGTCGGCGGCCAGCGCATGGAGCTGCCCGTCACCGCGGCCTCGCTGCAGGAGGCCGAGGAGGCTGGCACTGGGTGCTATCACTGGCTCGAACATGAGGTCAGCATCCGTTGCGGCGGTCGTAGTGGCAACGGGATTTCCGTCGCCGGGAGTCTCTGGTCGGTACTGCGGTGGGCGCCCGGGCGCCGGAATCACCGAAGGTTACCGCCTCGCGCCATCATCCGCACACAGGGCGACGAAGGCGGCTGCCACAGTGGCATATGCCAGGGGAATTTTGCCTGCGTTATGTCCAAATCGCCCCCGGGCCCGAGGACGCTGTGCGACAGTCGTGTCACCACCCGAGCGACCCGCATCCGGCGGGCCACACCGAACGAGGGGCCGGTCATGAACATGCCCTTGGGCGTCGCCCGCGCGTCGGACACCGCCACGGTGGACGGCGCCCCGGCGGGCGCGGACGGCCCCGGTTCGCCGGGCAGCCGCGGCCGCGCCCACGACGAGGCGGACGCCGGCGGCGACAGCGGAACGGAGGGCAGAGTGGACGGCACGGCGCGGGAGCCGTCCGGCTCCTCCCTCGACAGCGGAAGCCACGGGAGCGACGGCCGCGACGGCGACCACGGCCTCGGCTCGGCCGAGTGGGACCTGCTCACCGACGGCGTCCACTGGAACGCCGAGACCTACCTCCTCCTCGGCTGCGACCCGGCACACGGCCCGCTCAGCCTCGACCGACTGCCCGACCGCCTCCCCGAGGCGGACCGGCCACTGCTGCGCCGGATGATGACCGACGCCCTGGTGCACGGCCGTCCGGCCGCCGGCACGCTGCGGATCCGCCGGGCCGACGGGCGGCACGACAGCGTCGAGTGCGCGGGCGAACCCGTGCTCGGCGCGGACGGCACCGTCACCGCCCTGCGCATGCTGCTCCGGCCGGCCCCGCCGGTCTGAGCCACCGCGGGCGGGGACCCCTCCCCCGGTCAGCCCGCACGGCCGTGCGCCTCGCGACACCCGCAACGCCGTTCTCGGAGTCGGCCCCGCGCACCTCACGCACCCGCAACCACGTTCCCGGCGCCCGCCCTGCGCGCCTCAGGACGACCCCGACGCCGACCCCGCGCGCCTCACGACAGCCTCGGCCGGTTCTTGGTGTCCGCCGCCCGCAGCTCCCGCCCGAGCTCCGCCCGCAGCTCGTCCACCACCGGCAGCCCCCGGTACCGCGCGGTCAGCCGGTACATCTCCCGCAGCCGGTCCCACGTCCGGTGCGAGGAGTTCTGACCGATCAGGTTCATCACCATCTTGGCCTGGAACTCCGCCTCGTCCGGCTCCCCGGTGATCCAGTGCACCGAGGCCAGGGTGATCCGGTCGAACAGCGCCGACCGCAGCTGCCCGGTGCCCTCCCGCAGGGCGATCACCCGCTCCGCGTGCCGCCGGGCCTGGGCGGCGGCCGACGGATCGTGCTCGGACAGCGTGCGCAGCACCAGGGCCTGCATGCCGCGCAACTCCGCCTCGTCGAAGACCTGCATCCAGTTCGGCGGCGGCTCCGGCGCGTCGTCCGCGAACAGTTCCTCCGCCTCGCCGAGGAGCCGGTAGGTGTCCTGGGAGTGGCCGATCGACGCGTGCGCCCAGGCCTCGACGGTGTTGAACATCGCGCGCGTTCTGGGGAGCAGCCGGCCGGCCGAGGCCTTCGCCGCCGACATCAGGTCGATCGCGTCGTCGGCCCGCCCCAGGTGCACCATCTGCCGCGCGGCCCGGGAGATCGCCTCGCCGGCCCGCGGCCGGTCACCGGCCTCCTTGGCCGCCTCGGCCGCGATCATGAAGTACCGCTGGGCGGTGGGCTCCAGCCCGACGTCGTGCGACATCCACCCCGCGAGCACCGCGAGGTTGGCCGCGACCAGCCACAACCGCCGCTCCACCGCCGGGCTGTGGCGGTGCGTCAACAGGCCGCCGACCTCGTTGAGTTGGCCGACCACCGCCTTGCGCTGGAGCCCGCCGCCACGCGCCGCGTCCCAGGCCCGGAAGACCTGCACCGAGCGCTCCAGCGACTCCACCTCGTCGAGCCCGACCGGGCCCGCGTCGTACACGTCCACCACCGGACGCACGCCGCCCCCGGTGACCACCTGGCGCGGCCCGGGGACGGAGGCCGCGTAGGCGACCGCGTCCCCGCCCAGCCAGCCCTTCAGCGAGTCGGCGATGACCGCCCCGGCCGTGAGCGCCGCTCCCGCGCCCACCAATCCACGTCGGTTCAGCATGAGGTCCATTCCCGTGAACTCGGTGAGGACCGCGGCTGTTCGACCCGGCGACCATGGCACTGCTGCGGACGGATCCGCTCCGGACCTGGTGGGCCGGTGTCGTTCCAGACCGAGGTCCTCAGTGGTGACGACACGGCCGAGCCGCTCCGTGAACACGGCTGCCAGCACCCTCGGCACCGGATCGCGCGGGATCTCCCCCTGCTCGATCCAACGCCGTACCCTCGACGTGTCGGTGGACAGCTGCTGCTGCCCCATCGCGGCACCCCGGCGGTTGACCAGCCGCGCCAGTTCGCCCTTGGACCATCCGGTCAGGACGAAGAGATCGGCGAGTCGGGTGTTGGGTCCCCTGCTCAATGAAGCCCCCAGGTTCCTCGGCTGCTTCAGGCTAGAGGCTCCGGCAAGTGCCAGGCGAGCATTCGCCACCGTTCGCCAGGGCCCGCCAGACTACTAAGCCAGTGCCCGACGGGTGTGTTGTAGGAGTGCGCCACCTCGACCACCGGGTCGGGCGGCGTCCCACCTGGTTCGGGGCAGTCCCCCGACCGTGGCACGGGACGCTCCCGGTCCTCACCCGAGGGGGTGGCGCGGCCGGGTGGCGCGGGGGCGCCGGGCACGGCCACGGCGATCCGGCCGACCGCATTCCCCAGGGTGCGGACGGCCGGAACTGCCGAACAGGGGTTCCGACCCCGCGTCCGTGCCCGGCGCCCGCGCACCACCCACCGACCGAAGCAGGGCCGCCGTCGCACCAGGAAGCACACGGCACCGGCCCTCCCCCGCCCCGCGGGGAGCACCCGCCGACGGACCGGAAGGGACCACCCCCAGCCCATGTACTCCTCAGCGACGACCCCCACGCCGACCGCGACCCGCACCGCGCTGCGCCCCCCCACCGCAGCCGCCGGCCGTCCCGGCCCCAAGCAGGTGCCGCCGACGAGCCGTCCGGTGGCTCCGCGCGGCACCGAGGGCCGGTCCACGGACGCCCGGGTCCCGGCCGGCCGTACGGCGCTGGGACTGCGCGGCCTCGACGCCGCCCCGCCGGCCGGGCCGTCCGTCGGCCCGTCGGCCGGCCACCGCGTCCCGCTCGCCCGCCAGGCGGACGGCCAGGTGCTGCGCGCCCGCCGGCCCGGCCAGCCGGCCGGGGCCGAGCGGATCGACCCGTCCGCGCTGCAGACCCCCGCGGTACGGGCCGCGCTGGCGAGCGTCGCGCGGATATGTCCGGCGTTCACCCCGCGCCAGGTCCTGCGCGAGGGCAGCCGCCACATCCTGGTGGCGGGCACCATCGGGCGGGCGCCCGTGGTCGCCAAGTGCCTGGCGCCGCAGGCGGTGCGGAGTGAGTACTTCGAGCAGCTGGTGGCCGACTTCCACCACGAGGTCGCGGTCTACCGGGCGTTCGTCCGGCACCGCCCGCCGGTGCGGCTGCCCCGGCTGGTCGCGGCGGACCACGACCGTTGCGTGCTCGTCATGGAGCGCGTTCCCGGGCGGCCGGCCGCCCGGGAACGCCACCCGGTCAACGCGCCCACCCCGGGGGAGGTGCGGGCCCTGCTCGGCGCGGTCCGGACGCTGAACCTGTGGCGGCCGCCGAGCGAGGTGTTCCAGCCGCGGCTGGACTACCAGATGGAGATCGCCCGCTACCACTCGGTGGGGCAGCTCACCGACCGGGACGCCGGCGACCTGCGCGGGCTGCTGCACGGCCTCGGCCACACCCCGCTGCAGCTGTGCCACGGCGACGCCCTGCTCAGCAACATGCTGCTGGCGCCGTCCGGCCCGGTGCTGGTCGACTGGGAGCAGGCCGGCTGGTACCTGCCGGGCTACGACCTGGCGGTGCTGTGGAGCGTGCTGTCCGGCGACACCGCCGCCCGCCGGCAGATCAGCCAACTCGCCCAGAGCGGCGGCACGCTGGCCCGGGACGCGTTCCTGGTCAACCTGGTCCTGGTGCTGATGCGGGAGATCCGGCTGTACGACGTACCGGGCGCCGGCGAGGAGCAGCGGATCATGATCCGCCGGCTCTACGACGACGCGGCACTGGCCCGCCGGGCCGTGCGGGCGGCGGTCGGGACGCGCTGAGTCCGGGGGTCCCGCCCGGGCGGCTCGGGCCGCCCGGGCTTCCGGCTCCGCGGGCTCCGGGGTTCAGGAAGGGCTTCCGACGGGTTCTCCGTCGGTTGCCCCGGCGGTTGCCCCGTCGGTCGACCGACGGCTTCCCGGCGGTTCACCGAAGGTTCAGCAGGGCCTCACGGCCGGGCGCCGCGATCCAGGGCGGCCCGGCCCACGGCCTCCAGCACGGCTTCCTCAGCAGCCAGGTGCACCCGGCTGCTGAGCACGTCCCGCAGGTAGCGCTCGAGCGGGTGACGCCGGCTCAGCCCCGGGTTGCCGGTGAGCGCGACGGCCTGCTGCACGGCCGCCGTGGCGGCCCGGGTGGCCAGCACCTGGGCCGGGCCCGTCCGGGCACCGCGTCCGGCTCGCCCCGGTCCACCCGGGGGGCCAGGCCCTCGACCAGTTCCTCGGCCCCGATCAGCTGGGCCTCGATCTCGCCGAGGGCGCAGCGGTAGCGGGGCAGGGTGCCGAGCGGTTCGGTCAGATTGGCGGGCGTGCGCTGGCTGAGGAAGCGGACCAGCCAGGATTCGGCGGCCCGCGCCACGCCGATCGCCACGGCGGCGAGGGCCAGGTCCTGCCAGGCGCGGGCGAGTTCGGCCTCCGCGTGGTCCTGCGATCCGGGGGCGCCGAGGCCGAGCGCGAGTTCGGCCGGCACCCGCACCCGGTCGAGGACGACGTCGTGGCTGGCGCTGGCCCGCAGGCCGAGCTGGTCCCAGGTCGGGTCGATCTCCAGGCCCTCGCTCTCGCCGCGGACCAGGAAGGTGCCGACCCTCGGTTCGGGCTCGTCGGTCCGCGCGGTCACCGCCATCCAGGCCAGCGCCTCGGCGCCGGTGCAGTAGGTCTTCCGGCCGGTCAGCAGCCAGCCGTCGCCGTCCCGTCGGGCCACCGTCGCGGGCAGTCCGTCGGCTCCGGCCGCTCCGGCCGTTCCGGCCGTTCCGCCGCCGGGCTCCGCCCGGAGCGTGGTGACCAGGGCGGGCCCGCGCCGGGATTCGCTGAGCAGTCGCCGGTACCCGGCCGTCGGCCAGCCGGCGCTGCGGGCCTGCTCGGCGTGCCGGAGCAGGGTGAAGGCGGTGACCACGGCCACCGAGGCGTCGCCGCGCCCGAGTTGGGCCAGCACCCGGACGGTGTCGGCGAGCGTTCCGCCCGGACCGCCGTAACGCGGCGAGACGGTGAGGGTGAGCAGCCCGGCCTCGTGCACCGCCTCGATGCCCTGGTACGGGAAGGTCGCGTCGCGGTCGTGCTCCTCGGCGCGTGCGGCCAGCAGGTCGACGACCCGGGGCAGCCCGGCCAGGGCGGCCTCGATCGCGCTGCGGTCCGGTTCGGGCGCGTTCGTGCGGCCGGGATCAGGATGGCCGGAACTCGGACGGCCGGGAGCCCGGCGCCCCCGATCCGGGCGGCCGGAGTCCGGGCGGCCGGGTGCCGACTGACCGGGCGCCGACTGGCCCGAAGTCGACGCCGAGTGGCCAGATTTCGACCGGCCGGACGCGGCGTCGCCCGTCGCGGCGCGGCCGGAAGCCGAGTGGCCGGAATCCGATCCTTCGATCGGGGAACGGTCGTTCGAGGGGCGATCGGTGGTGGCGGGGGTCGTCATGATGCTGGTGCCTCCGGACGGCAGCGTGGGCTCGGCGAATGCGGGCGGCACGCCGCACGGGCGCGCGGAACCGGCTGGCGGCCCCGGAGGTCGAAGCGCGACCCGCCCCCAGGATTCGGCACCGGCCCGGTCGGGGCCGGCTGCCCACCGCCACGGGGGTGGATCCCCCTCAGCGGCCCGGACACGCCGCGCTGGCGGTCCGCCGCAGATCGAGGTGCCTGCGACGGGTCAGCAGCGGGAGACGGCACGGCATGTCCGCGACTGTACGAACCGTTGATCGAAACCGTCAAGGAGACGGGCCCCGGGCGGGCGCCCGGTCAGCCCTGCTGGAACATGTCGGCCGGAAGCGGCTTCAGCAGCTGGTACAGGTCGTCCGAAATCGGTCGGTCCCAGGACGCGATGGTGACCAGAACGCCGTCGCTGCGGCCGAACTGGGCGCAGAACACGCGCTCCTCGCTGACCTTGACCTTCTTCACGATCAGCAGGTCGTCCCCGAGCATGACCGGAAAGTCCTCGGCCGAGACGAAGTCGACCGGCTCGTCGTTCTCCAGCGCCGCGAGCAGCTGGCGCACCTCGAAGGGCACGCCGTCGCCGGTCTCCCGGGCGGGCGAGCCCTCGGGGAGGTTGCCGATGAACATCGCCGGGCCGCGGCCGCCGAACAGGTCGTAGCGCAGGAAGATCCCCTGGCAGGAGCCGTCCGGGCCGGTCATCATGGCCGCACCGAAGTCGCCGGGCCAGTCGCCCGGGTCCATCGCGAGCACGTCGAAGTCCGGGCCGGCGGGCTGTCCGGAGCGACGGCGGAGAAAAGACATGGGAACATCGTACGTGCCCGGCACACCGCGCTCGCGGGGTGGGTGGGGCACCGTCCCGGGACCGGCGGGAGATCGACGCTCAGAGACCAATGTTGACTCTGAGCAACCGTCCGGGCTACGTTCGGTTCAGCACGACAGCCGTTCTGGGTTTCACCCTTCGGGGGGACGGCATGTCGCAACGCGGCCCTACACGCGTATCCCTCACTGTGCACTTGTCGTGCCGAAAAGCCGAGCGCCCAGCTTCGTCATCGCACACAGCACAACACACAAGCCAACAGTTCCATGCAGTTCCGTGCAGTTGATGCAACAAGAGCCAGATCCGCGGGGCCCCGGCCCGTCGCTCCCGCGGATCTGCTCGGGACGCCGCCGCGTGGGGGCGTGCGGGTCCCGAGCAAAGGTGCCGTCATCCGAGTCGCTCTCGGCTTCGGCGCCAGCCTCCCGGCGACTGCCGGCCCTTCGTGGGCCGGGACCGGCCGACGCACCCCGGTGCGCAGGGGATGACTGGGAGGAGGCCTGGCAGTACTGCCGGGCCGCACAGCAGGCGCCGTGTCTGGCCGCGTGGGGGCGGTGGGCACGGCGTCTGCCTGTGCTCATACTCTGAGCTGCGTTTGTCTAACAGTCAACAGAAATTCTGACGGGGCACACTCAAGCGATCACCGGTTCTGCTGTCCGGTACGGGGATCACCTGCCGAACCGCCCGCGGAGCGGACCCGTCCACCGGGCACGTCCGTGCCGGGCGGGTCCGCTCCTTCGGCACCTCAGGTGAGGTCGAACTCGCCGTCCCGGGCGCCGAGCACGAAGGCCCGCCACTCGGCCGGGGTGAACACCAGCACGGGGCCGTCCTCCTGGCGGCCGTCCCGCATCCCGATGTACCCGTCCACGAAGGCGATCTGGACGTCCCCGACACCCTGGCTGCTGCACAGCCACTCGGCCCCGGTGAAATCCACCTTCGGCTTCCCGTTCGGCGCCAGCTCCGGCTGGGCGCCGGGCGCCCCCGTGTCCGTCCCGCTGTCCACTGCCACTGACCGCTCTCCTCCCGACGACGTTCCGGGGCCAGCCTAGCCACACCGGCCGGGCCCGGTCAGCGGGTTGACGGGGACTCGATCGGACGGGGGCGGCGCTCCCGAGGCGGGACCCCGGCAGGACCCCGGCAGGACCCCGGCGGGACCCCGGCAGGACTCCGGCAGGGTCGGCGCAGGGACCGCCGCCGGACCGTCCGGGAACAGCCGTACGACCGCCGAACAACCGCTCCACGACCGCCGGGGCACCGGCCTGGTCGGGCCCCCGGGCCCCTGCGGGCTCCGCCGGCACGTCCGGGCCCACCGGCGCGTGTCCCGAGCGGCTGCGGCCGCGGGCAGCTGCCAGAGTGCTGCCAGGGCGCGTACGGCCCCGAACCCACCTCCAGCCCTCGACCCCGCCCAGGGAGCAGCCGATGAGCCGCCGGGACGGCACCCGCGCCGATGTCATCCCCATCTCCGACGCCCCCTCGGCCCACCCCCCGGCGCCCCGGACCCCGCCCGTGCCCACCCCGCTGCCCCGGCCCACCCCGGCGCGGCCGTCCGCGCACGGCCGGGTCGGGGTCGTCCTGGTCTCGCACAGCCAGGAACTGGCCACCGCCGTCCGCCAGCTGGCGCTCGTTCTGACCGGATCCGACTCCCCCGCGCCGGTCGCCGCGACCGGCGGCGATCCAACCGACGGCGCGGGGATCAGCGCGGTGCTGGTGGCCGCCGCCACCCGGCGGGTCGACCAGGGGCACGGCGTGGTGGTGCTCGCCGACCTCGGCGGAGCGGTCACCACCGTCCGGGCCCTGCTGTCGGAGGCCGACGAGCACGGCCTGCCGTTCCCGGTCCGCTTCGCGAACGCGCCGTTCGTGGAGGGCGCGGTGGCCGCCACCGCGACGGCCACCGCGGGCGGGGACCTGGCGGCGGTGCTGGACGCGGCGGAGGAGGCCTACCGGCAGGGCAAGACCTGACGGACCCGGACCGGTCCGCCGGCGGTCAGGGGTACTCCCGGCCGTCCCAGTTGAAGGTCGCCGGACCCCGGCACTCCAGGGCGTGGCGCAGCCGCTCGTGCTCGGAGTCGATCATCGGCGGCAGCTCGTCCAGTCCGAACCAGCCCACCTCCAGCGACTCGTCGTCGTTGACCCGCGCCTCGCCGCCGACCACTCGGCAGCGGAAGGTCAGCACCAGGTACTGGGTCAGGTCGCCGTTCGGGTAGGTCACCTGCGGGGAGACCGTGACCGAGGCGAGCAGCTCGGGCACGACCAGCACCCCGGTCTCCTCCAGGCACTCCCGCACCACGCCGTCGGCGGGCTGCTCGCCCGGGTCGAGGATGCCGCCGACCGTCGCCCACCGCCCGTCGTCGGCCCGCCGGGCGAGCAGCACCCGGCCCTGGTCGTCCACCGCGACGGCGACGACGGCGCTCAGCCAGAGCGGGTGGGTCCCGACGAGGGAGCGGAGTTCGGCGAGGAAGGGGGGTATGGCCATGCGGCGCAGCCTACCGAGCCGTCGGCCGGCCGGACGGGCTGCCGCACCCGCCGTCGAACGCGGCAACGGGGCGAGGGTGTGAACCGATCCCTTGAACGCATTCACAGTAAGGGCAGGTTGAACTCATTGTCGGGAAATGGTGAAAGAAGAGCACAGGGAGATTGTGGGACTGGATGAAATTTGGTCGATCTGACCAATTTCACGCGTTCTGTTGACCGATCCCCTGACGGTTAGGACCGAGTTCTCCGCAGCGCTCTCGCGCGCCGCCGGACTCCCGCTAGAGCGCGGCTCGCCGCCGGTCGCGGAGCACGCCGAAGGCGATCCGGCCGAGCAGCAGGACGCCCGCCGCCAGACAGCCGGCCACCGCCATCGCCCAGGCCGGACCGTCACTGTCCGGAACGGCCACGGCCACGACGATGCCCAGCACCAGGCACGCCACACCGACCACTGCCAGCGGAATCTGGTGGGTGACCAGCGCTCCGCCGCTGCACGCGCGAGCCATCCGGGTCGCGCCGTGGCGGTGAAAGGGATCACGGTCCGCATCTGCCATGAGCCCAAGGTACCCCGGGCCCGCCCGGGCGGCAGCCCGCGCGGAGTGAGCGGCCCGACACCCAGGGCGACCGGTCCGCGCGGGCGATGCCCGTCGCCGATACGTGTTCGCACTCCACAATCAGTCCACGAAAAATCCTCGTCCCCCCGGTACAACCATCCCGCCCGGGCAGCGGTCTCAATGGCATCGAGTGATCCAGGAGCCGTTCGCGGGACGGGTGAGAACCCCCCACCGAGAACCGGAATACCCAGGAGGCGGAGCCGCCGCCTCCTGGAGTCGGAGGCCGGGCTCCGTCCTCCGGCGGGACCGCCACGCCGCTAGGCGATCGAGGGGGAACCGTTGCCGCAAACCCAGTCCACCACACCGATCTCCATCGCCCGTGCCAGGCCCGTGGCCGGCATGCGGGCACTGCCGCCACCCACCGCGTGCGCGGCCGACCGCCGCGGGGCCGATCGTCACGGGGGCGATCACCACGCGGCCGATCACCACGGGGTCGATCGTCACGGGGGCGATCACCACGCGGTCGATCGGCAGGGTTCCGGCCGACACGACGCCGGCCACCACGGCACCGACCGGCGGCGGTCGTCCATGGCCGCAGGACGCGTCGCGACGGGATACGCCGAGGCCGGGCGCGCCCGGGCGGGGCATCCCGAGCCGGAGCGCTCGGAACCGGGACGCCCGGAGCCGGGGCACCCCGGGCCGGGACAGCAGGACGCGCGGGGCGAATGGCTGCGGTTCGCCCCCGTACAACCGCTGTTCCGGGCCAGGGCCGCCCAGCGGCTCGCCGTCCTCGCCTACCACGGGGTGACCGACCACCGCTCCTTCGGCGCCCAGCTCGACCGGCTGCGGAGACTGGCCACCCCGGTCTCCCTCCAAGCCGTGCTCGAGGCCGTCGCCGAACGGCGGCCGCTGCCGCCGCGCAGCGTCCTGGTCACCTTCGACGACGCCGACCGGAGCGTGCTCACCCACGCCCTGCCGGCCCTCGACGCCCGCGGCATCCCCGCGACCGCCTTCGTCATCTCCGAGCTCATCGGCACCGAACGCCCCTTCTGGTGGCACGAGGCCGACTTCCTCGCCCGCCACGGCGGCCGCGCCCGCTCACTCGACTGCGGCCACCCGTCCCAGCTGCTCCCCCGCCTCAAGGCCATGCCGGACCCGGACCGGCGCCGCAGCCTGCACGAACTGCGCGTCAGTGCCGACCGGCGGCCACCCCGCCAGGAACAGCTCACCCCGGCCGACCTCCTCGCCCTCCGGGACGGCGGCGTCGCCATCGGCAACCACACCCAGGGGCACCCGTGCCTCGGCCGCTGCGACGACGCCACCGTGCGCGCCGAGATCACCGGGGCCCACGAGGCCCTCACCCACTGGCTCGGCGAACCACCGATCGCCTTCGCCTACCCGGACGGCGGGCACGACCCGCGCGCCGAAGCCGTGCTCCAGGAGCTGGGCTACCGCCTCGGCTTCCTCTCCGACCACCGTCTCGGCCCCCGGCTCCCCAGCCATCCCCTCCAGATCAGCCGCCTCCAGGTCGACTCCACCACCAGCACCCGCCGGTTCGACACCATCCTCTCCGGCCTCGAACCCGCCTACCGCCGCTGGCGCCGCCAGGCAGTGGCCTGATCGAACACGCCCGCCGCCCGCCTCCCGAGGGGGGCGGGCGGCGGGCGGCTCAGCCAGTGGAGGGGTCGGCACGCGGTACCGCCCGGGGCGCCGTTCCCGGCCGGCCGCGGTGGACGCAGGCGACCGGCGGGTGACGCGCACCGTGCCGCATTGGCACGACGCTTGCCCGAACGGCACCGCTCGGCGCCCGGCTCCCGTCAGTGGGCAGCCCCGCCGGTCGGGGGGATCAGAGGCTCGCGGGCGTCACGGCGGCGACGGCCACCGGGCCGCCTCCCAGGCGTCCCGGCTGCCCCCCCATACCGCTCACCGGCTCCTGACGTGAGAAGTCGGTCCGGCCGACTTCCCACGCGAAGCGCGCGCCGATCCGGGCACCTGCCCGGCACCTCGTCGCGGCGGGCGGCAACGGCGGGAAGACCCCCGATCCGCACCCGCGCAGCCGCCGCGGGGCTCAGGAGATCAGGGTGGCGAGGGCGAGGCCCTGGGGGTACAGGGTGGCGGCGGCCGGAAGGGTCGCCGGGATGCCGGCGTGCAGGACGGTGAGGGTGCCGTTGCCGGTGGCGGTCGGGTCGGCGACGCGGCGGAGGGCCTGGGCGGCGACGGCGTCGGCGGAGCCGAGCAGGGTGAGGGACGGCGAGGCGGTCGCGGCGACGGCGTCGCGGATGCGCTCCTCGACCAGTTCGTAGTGGGTGCAGCCGAGCACGATCGCGTCGGTGCCGGCCGGGGTGCGGGCGGCCGCGTCGGCGATGGCGGCGGTGACGGCGTCGTCGTCCCCGTGCTCGACCGCGTCGGCGAGACCCGGGCAGGCGACCTCGGTGACCTCGGCGGTGCCGCCGAAGTCGCGGATCAGCCCGCGCTGGTAGGCGCTGCCGGTGGTGGCCGGCGTGGCCCAGATGGCGACCCGGCCGCCGAGCGCGGCGGCGGGCTTGATCGCCGGGACGGTGCCGATGACGGGCAGTCCGGGCTCCAGTTCGGCGCGCAGGGTGGCCAGGGCGTGGACCGAGGCCGTGTTGCAGGCGACCACCAGGGCGTCCGGCTCGTACTCGGCGGCGGCCCGGCAGCAGCCGAGGGCCAGCTCGGTGACCTCTTCGGGCGTGCGCGGCCCCCAGGGCATCGAGGCGGGGTTGGAGGAGAGCACCAGATCGGCGTCGGGGCGCAGCTTCCGAAGGGCGGCAGCGGCGGCGAGCAGGCCGATCCCGGAGTCCATCAGTGCGATCTTCACGGGGCAAGACTTTAGTCGATCCGCCCGGCGGAGCCCGTTCTGCGGCAGACTGCCGGGGTGACCGTCCTGCTGTGGATCGCCGCGTTGTCCCTGCTGGTCTGGCTCTGGCTGGCGTGTTGCCACGGTTCGTTCTGGCGCACCGACGTCCGGCTGCCGCCGCCCCGCCCGCCGGCGCGGTGGCCGCAGGTGGCGGTGGTGGTGCCGGCCCGGGACGAGGCACCGGTGCTGCCGGTGAGCCTGCCGACGCTGCTGGCGCAGGAGTACCCGGGGCGGGCGCGGGTGATCGTGGTGGACGACCACAGCTCGGACGGAACCGGTGCGGTGGCCGCGGAACTGCGGACGATGGGCGGGTTGGAGCTGACCGTGACCACCCCTCCCCCGCTGCCCCCGGGCTGGACGGGCAAGCTGTGGGCGCTGCGGCACGGGGTGGAGCTGGCCGGCCCGGACGCGGAGTACCTGCTGCTGACGGACGCCGACATCGCGCACGGCCCGGATTCGCTGGCCTCGCTGGTGGCCGCGGCCGAGGGGCACGGCCTCGATCTGGTGTCGCAGATGGCCCGGCTGCGGGTCGAGACCGGCTGGGAGCGGCTGATCGTGCCGGCCTTCGTCTACTTCTTCACCCAGCTGTACCCGTTCCGCTGGAGCAACCGCCCCGGCTCCCGGACGGCGGCCGCGGCGGGCGGCTGTTCGCTGGTGCGGCGGGCGGCGCTGGAGCGTGCGGGCGGGGTGGCGGCGATCCGGGGCGCGGTGATCGACGACGTGTCGCTGGCCCGGGCGGTGAAGTCCTCGGGCGGGCGCACCTGGCTCGGCCTGGCCGACGCGGTGGACAGCGTCCGCCCGTACCCGCGGCTGGAGCAGTTGTGGCGGATGGTGTCGCGCAGCGCGTACGCCCAGTTGAGGCACTCGCCGTTGCTGCTGCTCGGCACGGTGCTGGGGCTGGCGCTGGTGTACCTGGTGCCGCCGGTGGCGACGGTGGCCGGGCTGGTGGCGGGGGACCCGGCGGTGGCGGCGGTCGGCGGGGCGGCCTGGGCCCTGATGGCGGCCACCTACCTGCCGATGGTCCGGTACTACGGGCAGCCGGCTCCGGCCGTGCTGCTGCTGCCGTTCACGGCCTCGCTGTACCTGCTGATGACGGTGGACTCGGCAGTGCAGCACTGGCGCGGCCGGGGCAGCGCCTGGAAGGGCCGGACGTACGCGCGGACGTGAGAGCGGGGCGGAGAGCAGTCGAAAGGCCGGGCGCGGGGTCGGGAAGCGGGGACGGGACGCGCGGGCGGGGAGCCGGGACGGCGGGCGGGGCGGGAAAAGCCCGGCGCTGCGGGCCGGACGGATCCATACTGCTCGGATGGACCGACAGCAGATCTCCCGCCTCGCCCATGCCCACCACCCGATCGCGGCGCCGCTCGCGGACGAGTCGGTGGCCCGTCTGCTGGACCGAGCGCTGGCCGGGCGGGAGTCCGGTCGGATGCTGGACCTCGGCTGCGGCGAGGGCGCCTGGCTGCTGCGGGCGCTGGCCGCCCGTCCGCAGTGGCGGGCGATCGGGGTGGACCTGGACGCGGAGGCGCTGACCCGGGCCCGGGAGTCGGCCACCGCGCTCGGCGTGGTGCGCCGGATCGGCCTGCACCACCTGGACGCCCGGGAGTTCACCGCCCGGGAGTCCGCCGCTCGACAGTCCGCCGCCCGGGAGTCCGCAGCTCGGTCGTCAGTCGACCAGGGATCCAGCTGGGGCTCCGCCTCCCGCGAGCAGTTCGACCTGGTGCTGTGCGTGGGCGCCACCCACGCCTTCGACGGGCTGCTGCCCACGTTGGCGGCCGCCCGTGAACTGCTGGCCCCCGGCGGCCGGTTGCTGGTCGGCGAGGGCTTCTGGGAGCGCGAGCCGTCCCAGGCCGCGCTGGACGGGCTGGGCGCGGCCCGGGGGGACTTCGCGGACCTGGCGACCACCACGGACCGGGTGGTCGCGGACGGCTGGACCCCGGTCTACGGGCACGTCAGCACGGCACAGGAGTGGGACGACTACGAGTTCTCCTGGACGGGTTCGCTGGCCGAGTGGGTGCTGGACCACCCGGACCACCCCGGCGCGGCGGCCGCCCGCGAGGCCGCGGACCGCCACCGCGCCGAGTGGCTCCGCGGCTACCGGGGGACGTTGGGTTTCGTCACCTACCTGCTGCGCCGCGACTGAACCCCCGCGGGCGGCGGGTTACTTCTGGCTGCGGGTGAGGAAGTCGTCTATCAGCGGGGCGATTTCGGGCAGCTTCTCCTCCAGGGCGAAGTGCCCGGTGTCGAAGAGGTGCAGTTCCGCCTCGGGCAGGTCGCGCAGGTAGGCGCGGGCGCCGGCCTCGGTGAAGAACGGGTCGCGGGTTCCCCAGACCACCAGGGTGGGCGGCTGGTTGGCGCGCAGCCACTGCTGCCAGACGGGGTAGAGCTCGACGTTGGTGAAGTAGTCGAGGGCCAGGTGGACCTGGATGTCCTTGCGGCCGGGCAGGTCGAGGAAGTGCTGGTCGAGCGTCCAGCCGTCCGGGGCGACCAGGGTCGGATCGCCGGCACCGCCCTCGTACTGGCTGCGGGTGACGTCCAGTGTGAGGATCGAGCGGGCGGCGTCCTCGGCGCCCGGGACGCCCCGCTTGTTCGCGATGAACTCCCGCGCCTGGTCGGAGAGCCCCTCCTCGTAGGCGTTGCCGTTCTGCACCACCAGACCGGTGATCCACTCCGGTCGGCGGGTGGCCAGGCGCAGACCGACGGGTGCGCCGAAGTCGAAGACGTACAGCGCGAAGCGGTCCAGGCCGAGGGCGAGGCAGAAGCGCTCGACCACGTCGGCGAGGGTGTCGAAGCGGTACGGGAAGGTGTCCGGCGCGGGGCTGTCGCTGTGGCCGAAGCCGGGGTAGTCGGGGGCTATCAGCCGGTGGCGGGTGCCGAGCGCGTCGAGCAGCCGGGCGTACTGGTGCGAGGCGGAGGGGAAGCCGTGCAGCAGCAGGAGGACGGGGGCGTCGGCCGGGCCGGTTTCCCGGTAGAAGACGCGCAGGCCGTCGAGGTCGACGTGGCGGTGGTGGACGTGCGGGATCGTCAGCTCGCTCATGCTAACCATTAAATAGCATTTGACTGGTTAGCAGGAGGGCGACGACCCGTCAGCCGACCGGGCCTCACCCTCCTCGATCCACCTCAATCCACCTCAATCCGCTTCAGTGCTTGTGCAGTTGCTCCTGCTGCACCAGGTAGTCCAGCACCTCGGGCATCCCCTCGACGCCGTCGGCCTTGCTCGGCGAGGTGCGGTACTCGCCCTGGACGACCACCGTGGGCAGCTCGTCGATGCCGTAGCGGACGAACGCGGCGGCCGCGTCGTCCACCGACCGGCCCACCTCGGCGGAACGGTAGGTGCGGCCGAACAGCTGGGCGTCGAGGCCGTGGCGCACCGCCCAGTCGGTGGCGGCCGCCTCCGTGGTGAGATCGGCGTGGTCACTGTGGATCGAGCGGAAGGCGGCGGTCTGCAGGCGCTCGACCAGGCCGAGGCGCTCCAGCGTGTAGTACAGCCGGGCGTGGGCGCGCTGGGTGCCCTCCCCCTGGCCGCCGGGCCAGATCGCCGGGACGCGTCGCAGTGCGACGTCCGCGCGGTGCCTCTCGGCCCAGGCCTGCAGTGGCTGCTCGAGCTGCTGGGAGTGGCTGCAGTCGTACCAGAAGAACTCGACCGCCTCTGTGCGGGCGCTCTCGCGCACCGGCTGCGGATGGTCGAGCTTGACGAACTGGACGCCCTCGGCGGGCGGTTGACGGCTCACCGCGCCGGCCTGGACGGGGGATGCGGCGATCCCGGCGGCGACGGCGAACAGGAGGGTGGACCGCAGCAGCGACTTCGAGTTCACACCGGGAAGTGTGCTGACGGCGGCCGGTTACCGGCGAGTCGCCGGAGGGCGCCGGGCCCGGATTCGCCCGAACGGCTCACCCGGGGCGGGTGCGGGCCGCCCGTCAGTGCGAGGAGGGATCGCCGGTCCACACCTCGCCGACCAACCGCTGCCAGGCGTCCACCACCGCGCCCAGTTCGAAGTGCGCCAGCGCGTGCGCCCGGGCGGCCGCGCCGAGTCCCGCGCGGTTGCAGGCGAGCACCTTGGCGAGCGCCTCGGCCAGGGCGAGCGGGTCCCCGGGGGCGACCAGCGCACCGGTGGCGCCGTCCCGGACGACCTCGCGCACCCAGCCCACGTCGGTGGCGACGGCGGGCACCCCGGCCAGCGCCGCCTCGATCAGTGCACCGGGCACACCCTCGTTGTCGCTGGTGAGCAGCAGCGCGTCGGCGGCCCGGTAGAGCGGGACGGGATCGGGCAGGGCACCGAGGAAGTGGGCCCGGGCGGCGGCCGGGTGCCGGGCCAGGGACTCGCGCAGCGGGCCGTCCCCGGCGACGGCGAGCCGGACGTCGGGCAGCCGGTCGAGCACGTCGAGGGCGAGGTCGAGTCGCTTCTCCGGCGCTATCGCGCCGATCCAGGCGACCAGCAGGACGTCCGCCGGCAGGCCGAGGGCGTGCCGGGCCGCGCGCCGCTCGGCCCGTCCGTCGGCGGGCGGATAGCTCTCGGCGGCACGGGAGTTGGGGATCACCCGGACCTTCCCCGCCGGGAGCCGGAACTGCTCCTCCAGCACCTGGCGCGCCTCGTCGGTGAGCGTGGTGACGGCGGCGGCGCGGTGCATCAGGGCGGCGCCGCGCAGTCTGCGCAGCCGGTTGGCCGTCCAGTAGCGGGGGTGGCCGACGGAGACGTAGACGAAGGGGGTGCCGGTCCCGGCGAGGGCGAGGGCGCAGGCGGCCAGGGTGTCCGAGCCGTGGGCGAGCACCACGTCGGCGGCCCGGGCGGCGGAGCGCAGTGCCCGGAGGGTGGCCGGACGCAGTCGGCCGGGGCCGAGGACGGTGACGCGCGGCCCGGCGGGGTCGGGGCACGGCTGTCCGCAGGCGTCGGGGGCCGTTCCGCCGACGGTGCACGGCCCGGACCTCGCCGCAGCCGGGCGGGGAGCCGGCACGGCCGGGCGCGGGGCGAGGGCGCACAGCGCGGAGGCCTGGCCCCGACGGCGCAGTTCCCGGTGGAGGTCACGGGCGAGGTTCTGGGCACCGGCCCGGCGCGGGTCGCTGATCAGATGCAGGACGCGCGGGCGGTCTCCGGCCGAATCGGCCGCCGTATGGTCGGGCATGGACAGACCTTGGCACAGCGCCACGCCCGGTACACCCCCTTCGCGCAACCCGGTGGTGGCCCGTGCGCCCGCGCCCGTACACCCGATGTGCGCGGAAGATCCGCCGTCGTGCGCCGGACGGGACCGGTGTGCGCCCCGCCTCGCCCCCGGCCGCTCCGTTCGGCCACCCTCCGCTCCTCCGCACGCCGTGCCGAGCAGCCGCCCCGTCGTCGGCCCGGGCGCGCCCCGGCCACCGCCCCCTCCCCAGGGCCACCGATCACCGAACCCCGGCCCGGCCACCAGCCTTCGCCGATAGGCCGGTACGCGGAGCACCCGCACGCCGCCCGGCGCGGGCGGGTACGGCCGGACACCGCCGCAGCGCCGGTTACGCGGATCGGGTGAACGCGGTTGGACCCCGGCCCCGGCCGGTCGGCAGGATGTCCGGCCGGGGCGGCCGCGCCGCCCTCATCTCCCCCTCTCCCCTTCGGATTTGGAGTCACCCGGTGTTCAAGGGATTCCGCAGCTTCCTGCTGCGCGGAAACGTGGTGGACCTCGCGGTCGGCATCGTGATCGGCGCGGCCTTCACCGCCGTCGTCACCGGGTTCGTCAGCGCCTTCCTCACCCCGCTGGTCGGCGTCGCCACCGGCGCGGTCGGCGACTTCACCCAGAAGACCTTCGAGGTGGGCGGCACCAAGTTCCCCTACGGCCTGTTCGTCAACGCGCTGATCGGCTTCGTGCTGATCAGCGCGGTGATCTACTTCGCCGTGGTGGTACCGGTGGGCAAGCTGCAGGCGCGGTTCGAGTCGGCCGAGCCCGCGCCGGCCGCCAAGGTGGACTGCCCGGAGTGCCTGAGCCGGATCCCGGCCGCCGCGACCCGCTGCTCCTTCTGCACCTCCGAGGTCGCCGCCCGGCCCGGCCTGCCCGCCCAGGGGCAGGCGCTGCAGTCGCACTGACGGTCCGCAGGCGCTGACGGGACACTTATCCCCCAAACATTCACGAGCCCCCGCCCCATCGCCGGCGGGGGCTCGAATGCGCCGGCGCACGCCCCGTTCGCAAAAGTTTCTCCGCAGGGCCCGCAGGCGTCCACGGGCCGGTCACCGCACGGTCGCACAGCGGCCGCGTCCGGGTGCTGTTCGATCGCTGACGGGTCGCCAGGGTTGTCCGGAAGTGGATGCCGGTTTGTCCGTTCTTCCTACTTTCGAAACCTTTGCGCGAGCGAAGACTGTGTAAACACTCGAACTGCTCCCCCTCCCGCTCTCCTCAGCAGGCGCATTGTGGGCTTACCGTATGCCCCATGACCTCGCCCCGCTCCTACGACGGAGTCGGCTACCCCTCTCCGTCCTTCTCCTCCGGCACGCCGATTTACGACAGCCTCGTGGCTGAGCGCGGCGTCCCCCAGATCGCACCCATCAACGTGCCGGCCGCCCTGCCGCCGGCGCTGTCGTCCGGATACGGATCAGGCCTCGGCCAGTCCTACGAGAACCGGTACGGCAACGGGTACGAGAGCGCCGGCAGCAACCTCCCCGCGCTGCCGCCCGCCCGCCTCGCCCTGGGCCCCGGCCCGAGCAGCGGCCCCTCCGCCGGACCCGCCACGGCGTACATCCCTGCGCAGCCGGCGCCGGCGTACGCCTCCGCCCCGCAGCCGTCCCTCCCCGGCTACGGTGCCCCCCAGTCCTACCAGCGGCCGCAGCCCGGCGCACCGGCGTTCGCCCAGACCGCCAGCGGCGGCTACCAGCCGACCGGCGGCCAGAGCTTCGGCGGCCAGAACACCTTCATCGGCCAGGGTGGCGGCCCGCAGAACTTCGGCGCGCAACCGACCGGCGGACCGGCCGGTTTCGGCCAGCCCGGTGGTCA
Source organism: Kitasatospora sp. NPDC048194 (assembly GCF_043202455.1). Classification (NCBI taxonomy): domain Bacteria; kingdom Bacillati; phylum Actinomycetota; class Actinomycetes; order Kitasatosporales; family Streptomycetaceae; genus Kitasatospora; species Kitasatospora sp. NPDC048194. The sequence continues at coordinate 27,070 of NZ_JBIDAK010000043.1, read as the reverse complement.
GCCGCAGGGCGGCCCGCAGAGCTTCGGCGGCCAGCAGTCCTTCGGCGGCCCCAACCCGGCCGGCCCCGGCTTCCAGGGCCAGGGCGGCGACCCGGGCTTCGGCGGCGCCCAGCTCCGCCCGGCCATGGCACCGGTCGCGCCGGTCCGCCCGATGCAGCCGCAGCGCCCGGGCCAGTACGGTGAACCCGGCGCCTACCAGGGCGGCTACCAGCCGCAGGGCCAGGGCTACTGAGCCCTGCCACCCCTGGGCCGTCCCCCACCCGGCCCGAACCCGCACCACCTGAGCACCACCCGGCGACCCCTGAACGCCGGGCGAACGGAGAAACGGGTCATCCACGGACCGCCCGGAACGCCCCCCACGGCGTCCCGGGCGGTCCGTGCGCGTAGGGGCGGGCACGGGCGGGGCGCGTACGGGGCTTACGGGCGCCCCGCCGGCCGGCTCGCCCAGCCTTCCTCCCGGCCGGCTCGCCCAGCCTTCCTCCCGTCCGGCTCGCCCAACCTTCCTCCCGTCCGGCTCGCCCAGCCGTCCCTCCCGGCCGGAGCCGGGGGTCCTGCGGACGCCTGCACCACGGCTGGCAGGATGGAGGGATGCAGCTCACCGGACTCCACGTCTATCCCGTCAAGTCGATGTACCGCCTGAGCCCGGACACCGCCGCGGTCCAGCCCTGGGGACTGGCCGGTGACCGCCGCTGGATGCTCGCCGACGCCACCGGACGCTTCGTCAGCCAGCGCGAGAACGCCGCCCTCGGCCAGATCCGGGTCGGCCTGCTGCCCGGTGGTGCGCTGTCGCTGACCGCCCCCGACGGCTCCCGGATCGAGGTCACCGCCCCCTCCGTCGCGTCCGGCGACCCGCTCGCCGAGGTCGAGGTCTGGGGCACCCGCTTCCGCGCCGCCGAGGCTGCCAAGGACGCCCACGAGTGGATCGCCGAGCGCCTCGGCGACTACCGGCTGGTGCACCTGGACGACCCGCGCGTCGCCCGGCCCGTCGACCCCGAGTACGCCGGGCCCGGCGACACCGTCTCGATGGCCGACGGCTTCCCGCTGCTGCTCACCACCACCGCCTCGCTGGACCGGCTCAACGAACTGATCGCCGCCGAGCACCCGGACGGCCACGAGACCCTGCCGATGGAACGCTTCCGGCCCAACGTGGTGGTCAGCGGCACCGAGGCCTGGGCGGAGGACGGCTGGCGCCGGATCCGGATCGGTTCGCTCACCTTCAAGGTGGTCAAGCCGTGCGGACGTTGCGTGGTGACCACCACCGACCAGGAGAGCGGCGAGCGGCGCGGCCCCGAGCCGCTGCGCACCCTGGCCCGGCACCACCGGCTGCTGCGCAAGGCCGCGTTCGGGCAGAACCTGATCCCCGAACGGCCGGACGGCGTCGACGGCGACGAACTCGGCACGCTGCGGCTCGGCGACGACGTCGAGGTGCTGGAGGACGGGGCGCACTGGCCGGCCGACGGGCGCTGAGCGCTCCTCCGCGCCCCGGCGGGGCGGCCGCTGCCGGCCCGTCCGGGGGCGCTCCGCCGCGCGGTGGGACCCCCGGCCCGCGGCCCGCGTCCCGGGCACGGCCCGCGTCCGGGGCGCCGGTACGGAACCCCGGCTGTGCGCGCTCGTTGAACAAGTGGTCGGAACCTGTGGCCGCGTTGAGCGCTGCCGGTGTCCGCGCGGCCGAGGGCGGCCGGAGCACCCGTACGGGCGCGCTACGGTGGGGCGGACGGCCCGCGCACCCCGCGCCCACGGCCCGTTGATCGCCGGCACGACGAAGGTGGGGGCAGACAGACCGTCATGGCTGAGCACAGGGTCCGGGTCACCCAGGACAGCGCATCCCGCTGGCGTCGCCGCGCGGGCGACTACGACACGCTCGCCGAAGCCCTGGCCGCCGCCGAACCCGGCGACACCGTGGCCGTCCGCCCGGGGACCTTCCGGGAGAACGTCCTGCTGGACAAGCCGGTGACGATCGTCCCGGCCATGGGCCCGGGCACCGTCCGGATCGAGCCGCCCTCCGGCGTGGCGCTCACCGTCACCGCCGCCGCGACCGTGCGCGACCTGGTGATCGAGGGCGGCGACAGCTCCGCGCCGGCCGTCCTGATCACCGGCCCGGAGGCAACCCCCTCGCTCAGCGGGTGCCGGGTCGAGACGCGCTCCGCCACCGGCGTCGAGGTCACCGGCGGCGCCCGGCCGACCCTGCGCGGCTGCATGGTCGCCAACCCTGGCGGGCTCGGGCTGCGCCTGCGCGGCGAGGGCACCGCCGCCGCCTTCGAGGACTGCGAGGTCGCCGCCGCCGGCCAGGCCGGGCTCGCCGTCCTCGGCGGCGCGACCGCCGCCCTCGACCGCTGCCGCGTCCACCACGCCTCCGGCGCCGGGGTGCTGCTCTCCGACCCGGGCAGCGCTGCCGAACTGACCGGCTGCGAGATCTACGAGATCCGCGGCAGCGGCGTGCAGGCCGAGGCCCAGGCGGGCGGACGGCTGGTCGACTGCGAGATCCACCGGGTCACCGGCAACGGCCTGACCCTGGACGGCGAGGCCGAACTCGTGCTCACCGGCTGCCGGGTGCACGACCTGCCCGAGAACGGCGCCGATCTGCGCGGGCGTTCCCGGCTCAGCCTCACCCACTGCACCGTGCGGGACTTCGGGCGCGGGGCGCTGTCCGTCTGGGACCAGGGCACCGAGGCCGTCGCCGACGCCTGCCAACTGCACGGCTCCACCGGCGAGTACCCGGCCCTGTGGGTCAGCGACGGTGCCCGGCTCACCCTCACCGACTGCTCGCTGCACGACCTGCCCGACGCGCTGTTCGTCCTCGACCGGGACTCCGCGGCCGTCGCCGAGGGCTGCTCGTTCAGCCGGATCCGCAGCTCGGCGGTCTCGGTCAGCGGCGGCGCCACGGTCGCGCTGGCCGGGTGCCGCGTCCAGGAGGCCGGCACCGGGCTGTGGTTCCGCGACCACGGCAGCGGCGGTCTGCTCACCGGCTGCGAGATCTCGGACGTGGCCACCGGAGTGATCGTCACCAAGGGCGCGGACCCGGTGCTGCGCGACTGCACCGTGCGGGCCAGCACCGACGCCGGGGTGTACGTCTCGGCGCAGGGCCGCGGCACCTTCGAGGACTGCCGGGTCTCGCACGGCAAGGGTTTCGGGTTCCACATCATCGACGGGTGCCGTACCCAGCTGACCCGGTGCCGGGCCGAGCAGAACGAGCGGGCCGGGTTCGAGTTCTCCGAGCCGGGGCCGGTCACCGAGGGGTGCGTCTCGGACGACGTCCCGCCGGCCGCCCCGGCCGGCGGCGCCCGCTCGACCCGCTCGACCGGCACGGCGGGGGCGGTCGGCTCGGTCGGCCCGGCTGCCGAGGTGCCGTCCCCCAGGGCGGCCCAGCCGGTCTCCGCAGCGCCGGTGGCGGTGGACCGGGCGGGCGCACCGGCCGCCCCCTCGGCCGGCTCCCCGATCGCGCCGATCCCGGACTGCCGGCCGGCCGACGAGGCGCTCGCCGAACTGGACTCGCTGGTCGGGCTGGCGACGGTGAAGCAGGAGGTCCGCACGCTGATCGACCTGATCTCGGTCGGCCGACGCCGCCGCCAGGCCGGGCTGAAGGCGCCCTCGCTGCGCCGGCACCTGGTCTTCACCGGCGCCCCCGGGACCGGCAAGACCACCGTCGCCCGCCTCTACGGCGAGATCCTCGCCTCGCTCGGTGTGCTCCAGCGCGGCCACCTGGTCGAGGTGGCCCGGGTCGACCTGGTCGGCGAGCACATCGGCTCCACCGCGATCCGCACCGCCGCCGCCTTCGACCGGGCGCGCGGCGGCGTCCTGTTCATCGACGAGGCGTACACGCTGGCCCCCGAGGACGGCGCGCGGGACTTCGGACGCGAGGCGATCGACACCCTGGTCAAGCTGATGGAGGACCACCGGGACGAGGTGGTCGTCATCGTGGCGGGCTACACGGCCGAGATGGAGCGCTTCCTCTCCGCCAACCCGGGGGTTTCGTCGCGGTTCTCACGCACCATCACCTTCCCCGACTACACGGCGGACGAGCTGCTGGAGATCGCCCGCTCCCAGTGCGAGGAGCACGAGTACGCCCTCTCCGAGGCCGCCGAGGGCGCGCTGCTGGAGCACTTCGGGCGCCTGGAGCGCGGCCCGAACTTCGGCAACGGACGCACGGCGCGGCAGATCTTCGAAACGATGGTCGAGCGCCATGCGGTCCGGGTCGCGGCCCTCGCCGACCCGTCCACGGAGGAACTCCAGCTCCTCGTCCCGGCCGATCTGCCGACGGTGCCCCTGCCGTAGCGGGCGGCGCCGCTCGGGCTGCCGGGAGCGGCACCGCGCCGGATGCCGGGCGACCAGAACCCGAGGACGGCCGGCAGGCCACAGGCGCCGGACGGCGGCCGCCGGACGGTGGAGTCCGCCGGCCGCCGTCCGGCCGGTGATCAGGCCGCCCACTCCCCGCCCGCCAGGAACGACTCCAGCGCGGCCCGGTACGGGGCGATGTCGATGCGCTCGCCGGCCAGCCAGTCGTCCGAGTAGTACTTGTCCAGGTAGCGGTCGCCCGGGTCGCAGATCAGGGTGACCACGCTGCCCGTGCGCCCGGCCGCCCGCATCTCGGCGACGATCCGCAGCGCGCTCCACAGCCCCGTCCCGCTGGAGGCGCCCGCCTTCTTGCCGAGCACCCGCTCCAGCACCCGGACCGCGGCGATGGAGGCGGCGTCCGGCACCTTCATCATCCGGTCGACCGCCCCCGGCACGAAGCTCGGCTCCATCCGGGGCCGTCCGATGCCCTCGATCCGCGAGCCGCTGTCACACAGGGCGCCGGGGTCGTGGTTCACCCAGCCGTCGAAGAAGCAGGAGTTCTCCGGGTCGGCGACGCAGATCCGGGTGTCGTACTGCATGTAGCGCACGTACCGGGCGATGGTCGCCGAGGTGCCGCCGGTGCCGGCCGTGGCGACGATCCAGGCCGGTTCGGGGTGCGGCTCCAGGCGGAGTTGGGCGAAGACCGACTCGGCGATGTTGTTGTTGCCGCGCCAGTCGGTGGCCCGCTCGGCGTAGGTGAACTGGTCCATGTAGTGCCCCCCGGTCTCCTCGGCGAGCCGGGCGGAGGCCTCGTACACCGCGTCCGAGCGCTCGACCAGGTGGCACTCGCCGCCGTGGAACTCGATCAGGTCGATCTTGGCCTGGCTGGTGCTCTTGGCCATGACGGCGATGAACGGCACCCCGATCAACTGGGCGAAGTAGGCCTCGGAGACGGCGGTGGAGCCGCTGGAGGCCTCGATCACCGGCTTGCCCGGGCGGATCCAGCCGTTGCAGAGCCCGTAGAGGAAGAGGGAGCGGGCGAGGCGGTGCTTGAGCGAGCCGGTCGGGTGGGTGGACTCGTCCTTGAGGTAGAGGTCGATCCCCCACTCGGCCGGCAGCGGGAAGCGCAGCAGGTGGGTGTCGGCGGAGCGGTTGGCGTCGGCCTGGACCTTGCGCACCGCCTCCTTGAGCCAGGCGCGGTACTGGGGGTCCGAACGGTCGACGTCGGCGGTCGGCTCGAGGCCGGGGATCCCACCGGGCTGGGTGCTCATCGGTCACTACTCCTCGTTGCGGCCCCCCGCTGCTCACTACGAGTGTACGAGGGTCACGATAAGTGACCGTTTCCGGAAATCCAGCTTCCCCTTATCCCGGGCGCTCCCGGCTCACGCCGGCCGGCCGGTCTGACGGTCCGCCCGGCCGGCCGACGCTGCCGCCCGCTAGACCGGCACCGACTGCGGATCCGCCAGGTACGGCCCCCAGCCCAGCTCGGCCGCGCCCGCGAGCGCGCCGTGCGCCAGGTCCGCGCCGACGATCGGCACCCGTCCGCTGCGCCCCCACAGGCAGCGCTCGGCGACCACCGCGCGCAGCCGGTCGGGGGCGGCCTCCAGCAGGTCCAGGTGGAGGCCGCTGAGCACCACCCGGTCGGGGTTGAGGATGTTGGCGACCCCGGCCAGCCCGAGGCCGAGCCGGTCGATGACGTGCTCCACCGCCGCGCGGGCCCGCTCGTCGGTCGCGGCCGCCCAGCACAGTTCGCGGGCCTGGTCGAGCAGCGGGCGCCCGGGCTCCGGGGTGAGTCCGGCGGCGGCGAACAGCGCGTCGGGGTCGGTCTCCGAGTTGAGGCAGCCCCGGTTGCCGCACACGCAGGGCCGGCCCTGGGGGTCGACGGTGAGATGGCCGACTTCCAGCGCGAGCCCGGCGCTGCCGGTGTGCAGGTGACCGTCGATCACCAGCGCGCCGCCGACGCCGCTGTGGCCGGAGGTGACCAGCAGGAGGTGGCGGGCGCCGCGCCCGGCGCCGTGGCGGTACTCGGCGAGTGCGGCGAGGTTGGCGTCGTTGCCGACGAAGGTGGGCAGCGGGCGCAGGGCGGCGGGGCCGTGGTCGGCGCGGCCGACCTCGACGTCGTACAGGTCCGCGACCGGGGTGCCGCTGGGCCAGGCGAAGTGCAGTGCCGCCAGGGCGGTGCCGTCCGGCTCGGTGACGGGGTTGGGCAGCGCGAGCGAGGCGGCCAGGCAGCGGCGCTCGGTGGAGCGGGCCAGTTCGGCGCCCGCCTGGGCGACGGCGCGCAGCATCCGGACCGGGTCGGTGGCGGCGGGCAGCGGCAGGTGGACGGGCGGCTCGAGCAGCCCGCCGAGGCCGGCCAGGGTCACGCTCAGCTGGTCGGCGTGGATCTGGCCGGCGACCACCACCGGGCCGTGGGGGTCGATCGCCAGCCGGTGCGAGGGCCGGCCCCGGCCGCCACCGGCCGGGCGCGAGTCGACGGTGATCAGTCCGAGCGCCTCGAGTTCGGCCGTGACCGCGCCGGCCGTGGCCCGGGTGACGTCCAGGGCGCGGGTGAGCGCGGAGCGCGTGGGCGTCTGGCCGGTGTGGATGAGCGAGAGCGCGGGACCGAGCAGCGTCCGACCGCGGTCGGGGGCCGCGCGCCGGTGGGCGTCGCGCGGTGCGTCGGGATCCGCTCCGGAGCGGGGCCTCGGGCTTGAAGGTGAGAGCTGCACGACCCTATTGTGACTTTGTGCCGCTTCGAAACAAAATCCGTTCCCGCCCGCGTCCCGCCGACTCCTCGCCCCAGTCTCGCAGCACGACCCCCGCCACCGACAGTCCCTGGGGCCCCGCACGGATCGCCCTCACCGCCTTCTTCGCCGTCGACGGCTTCCTCTTCGCCGCCTGGGTCGTCCGCATCCCCGACGTGCGCAGCCAGATCAGCGCCACCCACAGCGCCCTCGGCCTGGCGCTGCTCTGCCTGTCCGCCGGAGCCGTCCTCACCATGCCGGTGGTCGGACGGCTCTGCGTGCGGTACGGCTCCCGGCCGGTCACCGTCGGGTCGCTCGCCCTGCTCAGCCTCGCCGTACCGCTGCCCGCGCACGCCCACTCGGTGCTCTCGCTCGGCGGCGTGCTGCTGCTCTTCGGAGCCGGGTACGGGGGCGCCAACGTCGCCATGAACAGCGCCGCCGTCGACCTGGTCGCCCAACTGCGGCGGCCGGTCATGCCCAGCTTCCACGCCGGATACAGCCTCGGCGGGCTGCTCGGTGCGGGCCTCGGCGGCCTGCTCGCCGACCGGCTCACCACCACCTGGGCCCTCGCGCTCGGCGGACTGCTGGGCCTGGCCGTCACCGCCGGCGCGGGCGTCGTGCTGCTGCGCAGCCCGGCGGCGGGAGTGGCGCCGGGGGCGACGCCCGCGCGCCCGGTGGAGGGCGCAGCCGACGGGCCGCCCGAGGGCACCGCGGGCCGACCCGCCCGCGGTCACGCCCGACTGCTGGTGCTGATGCTCGGTCTCACCGCGCTGTGCACCGCGTACGGCGAGGGTGCGGTGGCCGACTGGGCGACCCTGCACCTGACGGACGACGTCCACGCCGGCGCCGGGACGGCCGCCGCCGGCTACGCCGCGTACGCCTTCGCGATGACCAGCGGGCGGGTGGGCGGCACCTGGCTGAGCATCAGGCTCGGCCAGACGCGGCTGATGCTGTGCGGCGGACTGGCGGCGGCGGTCGGCATGCTGGTCGCGGCGGCGGCCCCGGCCGTTCCGGTGGCGATCGGCGGCTTCGTGCTGGTCGGCCTCGGGCTGGCCAACCTCTTCCCGCTCGCCATCGCCCGGGCCGGCGCGACGGGCGGGCCGCAGGGCGTCGCGCTCGCCTCGACGCTGGGGTACGGGGGGATGCTGGTCGGGCCGGTGGTGATCGGCTTCCTCGCCGACGCGGCCGGACTGCCGCTGGCCCTCACCACGGTGGCCCTCACCGCGACGGCGGCGGCGCTCCTGCCGCTGGCGGTGGGACGGCGCTGACGGTGGCCACGGCGCCGACCGTGGGACGGCGCCGACGGGCCGCAGGTGAGAGGTGGCGGGGGCCGGGGGGGCAGGGGGCGGCAGGCAGGTGGCAGGCGCAGGTGTCAGGTGGCAGGATGCACCCCCATGACGACCAGCGGACGCATCCAGCTCCTGCGCGCCGACGAGCGCCCCGCCACGCCGTGGCTCAACGGCGGCGGGGTGACCAGGGAGGTCGCCGGCTTCCCGGCCGGGGCCGCGCTGGACGGCTTCGACTGGCGGGTCAGCCTCGCCGACGTCGCCTCCGCCGGACCGTTCTCGCGGTTCCCCGGCATCGACCGCGTGATCACCCTGGTCGAGGGCGCGGGCATGGCGCTGACCGTGGACGGCGGCGAGCAGGTGATCGACGCCCCCTTCCGCCCGTTCGCCTTCGCCGGCGACGCCGCGACGGACTGCCGCCTGCTCGGCGGCCCGGTGGTGGACTTCAACGTGATGACCCGTCGTGGCCGGGTCGAGGCGACCGTGGACCTGCTCGGCGCGCCCGGCCCGCTGGCCGTGCCGCCCGCGGCGACCGTCCTGCTGGTCTGCGTCGCCGGTTCGGCGACCCTGGACGGCACCGAACTGGCCCGCTTCGACGCCGCCCTGCTGGCCGCCCCCGGTCCGTACCGGTTGCTGCCGTCCGACGGCGGCGTCTGCGCCGCCGTCACCTTCCACCCCGCTCGCTGACCGCTCGCCCGCCTGACGGCGCGCCGCCCGTGCCCCCGGGGCGGCCGGGAACACGGGCGGTCGCGGGCGGATCCGGCTCAGCCGCAGAGCACCGGCGTGGCGTGCGCCGGGTCCAGGGCGTTGGCCACCAGGTGCAGCGCCGTCGGCGAGAACGCGATCGCCACGTGCTCGGCGAGCGTGAGCGGGCAGTGGTCCTGCAGGACCTGGTTGTCGACGTCCGGCCCGTTCAGGAACTGGGTCCGCCACGGGGTGACGACCTCGTCGTACACGGTCGAGATCACCGTGTACCGCACGCCCGGCACCGTGTCCGGCCGGGAGGCCATCGTCGCGTTGAAGTCGGAGCCCACCGCCTGGTCACGGCAGGCCTGGCAGACCGTGTAGATCAGGTCGGTGACGCCCGGGAAGTACGGCGCGAGGTTGGTGATCCCGTCGAGCGTCGTGCCGTGGTTGGACGGCGCCAGGCCGACCAGCGTGTCGACCTTCGACGCCCCGCCGAGGAACTTGAGGTAGTAGTTCGGCATCATGCCGCCCTGCGAGTGCCCGACGATGTCGACCTTCGCTGCGCCGGTCGCGCTCCGCACCAGGTCGACGAAGTGCGCCAGTTGGGCCGCCGAGTCGGAGACGGCCCCGAGCCCGCCGATCGGCAGCAGCAGGCCGCTGCCGGTGGAGGTGATGCCGGGAACGGTGCCGTAGTCGAGCGCGAAGACGCAGTACCCGAGGTCCTTCAGCAGCGGGGAGAGCGCCAGCCAGTTCTCGTAGCGGTTGGCGAAGGTGCCGTGGACCAGGACCACCGGGTGGGGGTGTGCGGCGGTCGGTCGGCAGTTCCAGTCGTTGGCGCCGGGCGGCGAGGCCACCGAGTCGCCGTCGGGCGGGAGTTGGGCGGTGCCGGCGGCCGGGGCCGCGGCGGTCGACGGCGCGGCCGAGGCCGGCGTGGCCGCCCCCGCCAGCAGCGCGCCCGCCAGCAGGATCGCGCCGAGGATCCCGCCGAGCGGGCGGCGCAGGGAAGTCGGGGAGAAGCGGAGAAGTGGGGTTCTCAACTGTTGCCTCCACGGCGGAAGTTTGTTACCAACAGGTAACCCGAGTGGCTCAATGATGCGGTCGCCCCTCCGGCCCGGCCCTTGGGCGTTCCCCAGACCTGGACGGTGTTCTCTGTGACCGGTCACAACGCACCCCACTGCACGCCCCTGGACACCCCCGGAACCACGCCGACCTGGCAGGTTCCGGTGATCGGCGGCCGACCGGCCGACCAGCTGCTCCTCAACGGAGTCCGCGAGTTGGCCGAGCGCGTGGTCGCCGCCCTGCTCGAGCGCGTGCCGGTCTACCGCCGCCTCCCGCGCGAGCAGCTCACCGGCGAGCTCACCCGGGACACCGAACGGCGCATCCGCGCACTCGCCCACACGGTGCGCACCGGACTCCCCGCCCCCGCCGAGGAGTTCGCCGCCGTACGGGAGTCCGCCGCGCGCCGGGCCGAGGAGGGCCTGCCGCTGGACGCCGTGCTGCTCGCCCACCACCTCGGCCTGGAGGTCTGCTGGGACTCGGTCACCCGGGACGCCCACGCCGGTGACGCCGCCGATCTGCTGGTGCTCAACCGGCTGCTGCTCGACCAGCTGGGCCGAGCCGTCACCGCGGCCGGCGCCGGCTACCTGGACGGCCGGCGCCCGGCCGGCGACCGGCACCACACCGCCCGGCAGTCCCTGCTCAGCGCACTGCTCGCCGGCACCCCCGCCGAGGAGGCCGCCACCCGCGCCGGCATCCGGCTGCCGGCCGGTTACGCGGTGCTCTGCCTGGCCATCGCCGAGCACCCGGACGAACGCTCCCCCGGCGTCGACCCGGGCATCGCCGCGCACCGGAAGCTCCGCCGCTTCGCCGCCGAACTCGACCACCGCACCCGGCAGTCGGCCCTCACCGCGCTCACCCCGGTCGGCGGCCTCGTGCTGCTGCCGCTCGATCCGGAGCCCGAGTCCGAGCCCACCGACGCGGCCGCCGGCGAGGCGCCCTGGCCGCAGCTCGCCGCCGCACTGACCGCCGCGGCCCGCGCAGCCGGGGCGCCGGTGCTGGCCGGAGCGGCCGCCGCCACCCCCGGCGAGGTGCCGGGCGCGGCCGCGCTGGCGTACGAAGTCCTGGACGTGGCCCGGGCGTTCGGCCGCCCGCCCGGTCTGCACCGGCTGGACGACGTGCTGCTGGAGTACCAGCTGACCCGCCCCAGCCGGGCCCGCGCCCGGCTCGCCGCGCTACTCGAACCACTGGCCGACGGCGGGGAGTTGCTCACCACACTGCGCACCCACCTGGCCGGCGGCCTCAATCGCCGCCACACCGCGAGCGCCCTGCACCTGCACCCCAACACCGTGGACTACCGGCTGCGCCGGATCGCCGTGCTCACCGGTCTGGACCCGTCCCGCCCGGCCGACGCCCTGCGGATCACCGCGGCGATCGCCGCGCGCGCCGCCGAACAGTCCTGTACCGCTCGGTAGTCGCACCGCGCCGCGCCCGTGCCGCCGTTCCCGACGGCGCGGGCGGCGCGAGTGGGGCGGGTCGGGCGGGCGGCGCGAGTGGGGTGGGTCGGGCGGTGGCGCGAGTGGGGCGGGCGGCGCTCAGTCCTGCTGCTGCTCCTGCTCCCCCGGCAGCCTCAGGTCCCAGCCGACCAGGGCGCGCAGTTGCTCCGCCGTCACGCCGTCCGGCACCGGCCGGGGCGGCTCGTGGCGCAGCGGCGGCTGCCAGCCCTCCTCCTCGGTCCAGCGGCGCACCACCTTGGCGGGCGCCCCCGCGACCACGGAGTGCGAGGGCACCTCCCCGCGCACCACCGCCCCGGCGGCGACCACCACGTTGCGCCCGATCCGCGCCCCGGGCATGATCACCGCGCCGGTGCCGATCCAACTGCCCGAGCCGATCTCCACCGGCTCGTTGCGCGGCCACTGCTTGCCGATCGGCAGCTCGGTGTCCCGGTACTCGTGCGCCTGGTCGCTGACGTACACGCCGGGCCCCGTCCAGACGTCGTCCCCGATGACGATCGACTGGTGGCCGACGATGTGGCTGTCCCGTCCGATCACGCAGCCGCCGCCGATCCGCACGATCGGCTCCGGTCCGAGGTCGAGCCCGGGCAGGAAACCGGCGCTGATGGTGACCCGCTCACCGATGATCGAGAACGGCCCGATAGTGATCCACCGCTCGTTGAACACCGCCCCGAGCGGAAAGGCGAGGGACGTGCCGTCCCCCAGCTCGCCGAACCGGTACGGGCCGGGGTTGCGGTTGGTGACCGCACCGGTCCGCTGCACCCAGCGCCAGCCCCGGTGGACGAGGTGCCCGGCGGCCCGGCGGCCACCGGTCCGGACGGCGGACAGAAGGGAACGGGTTATCGGCATGCGCTCACGTTACCGGCCCGTAGCATCGGCCCGGCCGCCGGGAGGCCGACATCACACCAGGCCATCCGGCAGCACCGGCACCACCGGCACCGGACTTCCGACCGTCCGAAAACCGCCACTGTGTTCGAGCGCGGATGGGAGACTCGCCCCCATGGAGATCCCCGACCACATCGAAGGGCTGCGCCGCGAGGGCACCCTGCTCGCCGAGGCCGCCGCCCGCACCGACCTCGCCGCCCCCGTACCGACCTGCCCGGACTGGCGGCTGGGCGACCTGGTGCGACACGTCGGCCGCGTGCACCGCTGGGCCGCCGCCCACCCGGCGAAGGGCCTGCGGGCGCCGATGGAGGAGGCGGCCCTGAAGGAGCTGATCGGGCCGGACCCGTCGGACGCCGCGCTGCTCGACTGGTTCCGCGATGGCCACGCCGCGCTGGTGACGGTGCTCAGCGAGGCCCCCGCCGACGTCGACTGCTGGAGCTTCCTGCCCTCGACCAGCCCGCTGGCCTTCTGGGCCCGGCGCCAGGCGCACGAGACCGCCGTGCACCGCTTCGACGCCGATGCGGCGGCCGGCTCGCCGGGCCCGGCCGTGGACACCGCGCTCGCCCTGGACGGCATCGACGAGTTGCTGCGCGGCTTCCTGGTCGGCGGCCGGTCGACGGTGCGCAGCGAGCGCCCGCGCACCGTCCGGGTCCGGACGACCGACGGCCCCGGGTGCTGGCGCCTGACCATCACCGACGAGCCGCTGTCCGTCACGACCGAGGAGAGCCCGGAAGCGGCCGACCTGACGCTCACCGGCCCGGCGCACGAGCTCTACCTGCTGCTCTGGAACCGCCTGACGGTCGACCGGCCGGCGCCCGCCGGCCAGAGCAGCCCGACCGACCGGCGGGACCCCGCCGACCGGAACGCAACGGCGGAGCCGGCGGGGCACCTGCGGCCTGCCGAACGGGTCGAGGTCAGTGGCGACCGGGACCTGCTCGGTCTCTGGCGGGACGGCGCGGCCATCCGCTGATTCCGAGCCCGTCCGAGCCACGCCGAGCCGAGCCGGCCCCCTGGCCCCCGCGAGGGCAGGTTCGGCGACGGCGGGTTCGCAACGGCGCGTGGGGCGACGGCACGTTCGGAGCCGGCACCTTCGGCGCTGCCGGCCTCAGCGCACCCAGGCAGCCGGCCGCTTCTCCAGGAAGGCCCGCATCCCCTCCTGCGCCTCCGCGGAGCCGAACAGCCGCGCCGACAGCTGCACCAGCTCGTCGGCGTCCCGCTGGAACGAGCGCGCCACCTCGGCGTTGGCCAGCCGCTTGGACTCGGCCAGTCCCTGCGGCGAGCCCTGGCGCAGCGCGTCCAGCAGCCCCTTCAGCACCACCGCGGTGTCCTCGGTGGACTCGGCGGCCCGGGTCAGCAGGCCGATCCGGGCCGCCTCGGCGGCGTCGAAGACCTCGCCGGTGAGGTAGTAGCGAGAGCCGGCGCGCGGGTCCAGCTTCGGACGCAGCGGCAGCGAGATGACGGCGGGCGCGAGGCCGAGCCGGACCTCGGTGAAGGCGAAGGTCGCGGCCGGTCCGGCGATCGCCAGGTCCGCCGCACCGATCAGGCCGAGGCCGCCGGCCCGGGCGTGTCCGTCCACCACGGCGATGACCGGCTTGACGCAGTCCACGATCGCCTTCTGCAACTCGACCAGGCCGCGTGGGCCGACCGTCGGGTCCGCGCCGGTCGCCTCGGAGAGGTCCGCGCCCGCGCAGAACACCTTGCCGGTGTGGGTGAGCACCACGGCGCGGACGTCCGGGTCGGCCGCCGCGACGGCCAGTCCGGCGTGCAGCTCCGCCATCAGCCGCGAGGAGAGCGCGTTGCGGTTGTGCGGCGAGTCGAGGGTGAGCGTGGTGACGGCATCGGCGGTGCTGACGCGAACGAGGGGCTCTGCGCTGGTCATCGGCGTGGGCCTGCCTTCCGGCTGAGGGTGGGTCGGACTGCGGGCGCGGGCCGGGGTGTCCGGACCGCGCCCGGACGACTCTGGCACGCCCACCCGCCCCTCGGCCAGAGCAGCCGGCCGATCGCGGCCCGGGCCGCGCCCGCCACCCGGACGGCCCGGGGACGACGCGACCGGACGGAAAACCACTGGTGGTCCGGGTCACGGTCCCGACAGCATGAACGGCATGACCACCGACTCGCCCGTCCTGCTGCTCGCGCCGCGCGTCAACGAGACCAGCCGGCGGCTGCGCACCGCCGCCGGGCTGCGCGGTCTGCGGGCCCGCACCGCGACGGGCTGGCAGGCGCCGCGCGAGCTGCTCGGCGCGCCGGTCCACGTGTACGGCGGGCCGCTGTTCGGCGACGCGGTCGGTCGGGAGCTCGGCCTGGCCCTGCTGGAGCCGGCCGAGGACTGGCTCGTCCGGCTGCCGTTGACGCTGACCGGCCGGCGCGTGGCCGCCACGACCCTGGCCGAGGCCCGCGGGCTGCGCGGACCGGCCTTCGTGAAGCCCCCGGCGGACAAGACGTTCGCCGCCCGGGTCTACCCGGACGGCGGTGCGTTGCCCGGGCCCGAACTGCTGGACGGCGACACGCCGGTGCTGGTGAGCGAGGTGGTGCGCTTCCGTGCGGAGTACCGGCTGTTCGTCCTGGACGGCGCGGTGCGGGCGGGCTCGCGCTACGCGGAGGAGGCCGAACTGTCCGTCGCGCCGCTCGGGCGGGACGGCTCCGAGGTGCTGGCCTTCGCCCGCGACGTACTGGCCGCCTCGGCCGCGCAGGCCCCGCTGCCGAGCGCGGTCGTGGTGGACGTGGGGCGCACCGACGGCGGCTGGGCGGTGGTGGAGGCCAACGCCGCCTGGGCGAGCGGCGGTTACGCCGCCGAATCGGACGCCGTGCTGGACGTGGTGCTGCGCTCGGCCGGCCCGCTCGCCCAACTGCCCGTCGCCGACCTTCCGTTCCGGCGCGAACTGCCCGAAGTCGTGCGCTGAGGGGCCGGTCGGCGGGCCCCGGCCCCGGCCGGCCGGTTCAGGCCCCGACCGGTGGGCCTGGCCGGTGGGCCCGGCCGGCAGCCGGAGTTACCCCTTGCGGCCGGGACGCGCGATGACGCAGGATCCTGCGCCGTGACCACCACCCATCTCACGCACATCACCGAGCCGCCCGGCGTCGCGCCCGGAACGGGCTACACCCAGGTCGTCACCGGCACCGGCCGGCTGGTCCACGTCTCCGGCCAGGTGGCCTTCGACGAGCACCGGAACCTGGTCGGCGAGGGCGACCCCAGGGCGCAGGCGCGGCAGGTCTTCGAGAACCTGCGCCGCTGCCTGGCCGCCGCCGGGGCCGACTTCTCCGACGTCGTGAAGTTCACCTTCTTCATGACCGACATCTCCTACCTCGCGGCCGTCCGGGAGGCCCGCGACGAGTACCTGGACGGCCTGCCGCTGCCGGCGGCCTCGGCGATGCAGGTCGCCGCGCTGTTCCGGCCGGACGTGCTGATCGAGATCGAGGCGACGGCGATCGTCCAGGAGTAGCGCGGGAGCAGCGCCGAGCGGCGCGGGAGCAGCCCGGGAGCAGCCCGGGAGCAGCCCCGAGCGGCGCGGGAGCAGCACGGAAGCAGCCCGGGAGCAGCGCGAGGCCGCACGGGTCTCAGACCGCCCGCGCCCGCAGCTCCCGCCGTCCGGCCCACCGGACGGCGGGGCCCATCGCCACGCCGGCCCCCGCCAGCACCGCGCCCAGCACGGCCCATCCCGCCGGGCCGTAGCCGATCACGGCCGTACCGACCACCGCCGGGCCGGCCGTCATCGCGGCCGCCGTGCCCGCGTTGAACACGCCCTGGTAGGCCCCGTGGTGGTGTTCACCCGCGAGGTCGTAGCTGAGCGCCCAGCTCCCGGCCTGGCCGAGCACCTCGGCGAGCGACTGCAGCGCGATGCCGGCGAGCACCACCACGGCGGCGAGGATGCCGGGCAGTCCGTGGGCGAGGTCGATGACCAGGCAGGAGGCGGCGAGCACCAGGCCGGCCCGGCGGCATGCCCGGGCGGCCGCGCTCCGCTCCTCGGTGCCGTTGGTGGCCCGCACCTGGAGGGCGATCACCACCAGGGTGTTGAGGACCAGGGCGCCGGCGACGACGATCCTCGGCGCCTCGGTCCGCTGGACGATCCACAGCGGAACGCCCACCTCCAGGACGGCGAACTGCAGCGCGAGCACGGAGCACAGCACGGTCACGACCAGGAACGGGCCGTCCCGCAGCGCCGGGTTGCGCCGACGGCCCCGCTCCACGTCCCGTTCCGAGGGGCCGGCGGGTCTCGCCGTGCCGGTGCCGGACATGCCTCCCGTGCCGTGCCCGGTCCCGGCGTCGGCCTCGGCCGTCGACGGCCCGGCCGGGGCGCGCGGCAGGCGGTGGAACAGCACGGCGACGGCCGCGAAGGAGCAGGCGTCGGCCAGGATCGCCGTCAGGTAGACCGGCCGGGTGTCCAGTTGCAGCGCGACCGCGCCGAGGGCCGTCCCCCCGCAGATGCCGACGTTGGTCACCACCCGGAGGTAGGCCCGCCCCGCCACTCGCCGCTCGGGGGGCAGCACCTCGGCGTAGAGCGCGTTCCGCACCGCCGCGGCCCCCCGGTCGACGGCCGCGACCGCGCACGCCACGGCGACGAAGGCGGGATAGCTGTGCACCAGCGTGTACCCGGCGGTGCCGACCGCCTCCACCCCGACCAGCGCCACCAGGACCCGCCGGGCGCCCCAGCGGTCGGCGGCCCGGCCGGCCGGCACGCTGGCGGCGACCCCGCACAGCCCGGCGGCGGTCATCCCGACGCCCAACTGTGCCGCGCCGAGGCCGAGCACGCGGGTGAAGAACAGCACCGCGACGGACAGCGAGAGGCCGTCCCCCACGGTGTTGACGAGCGTGGTCCCGGCCAGCCTGCGGACCGTCGGATCCGGGTGCAGACGGCGGCGCACAGCCGCGGGCAGGCGGCCGCCCGCCCCGGGCCCGGGTGTCGCGCGGGACGGTGCGGAGGACTCCGGTGCGTCGGTCATGCCTTGATCACACCGCCGGGCGGGCCACCGCCGCCATTGCTTTTCCGCTCCGCCCGTCACCACGCCGTGTCAGGCCGGCCCGGAGGCACCGGAACCGCTACCTCGACGCCATCGCCGTCAGCCGTCGCGCCGCCCGGTACTGCCGCAGCACCTGGGCGAAGGTCGTGTGCCCCTGGGTGGCCCGGGCGAAGGCCCGCCAGGCGGCCGGCACCAGGCACACCGCGGCGTGGAACAGGTACGGCCGCCGCTCGAAGGCGCCGAGCAGCTGCTTGCCCGCGCGCATCTCCACGCCCAGTCCGGCCTTGACGGCGAAGGCGTAGTTCAGCGCCTCGCGCCGCACCGCGGCCGCGTCGCCCGCCTCCGCGACGCGCACCGCCCACTCGCCGGCCAGTCGGCCCGAGCGCAGCGCGTAGGAGATGCCCTCGCGGGTCCACGGCTCCAGCAGCCCGGCCGCGTCCCCCGCGACCAGCACCCGGCCGCGGGAGAGCGGCGAGTCCTCGGCGCGGCAGCGGGTCAGGTGCCCGGACTCGACCCGCGGGGTGAAGCCGGAGAGGCCCAACCGCCGGATGTAGTCGGCGAGGTACTGCTTGGTCCGCTCGCCGTCGCCGCGCGCCGAGATGACGCCCACGGTCAGCGTCCCGGACCGGGTCTTCGGGAACACCCAGCCGTAACTGCCCGGCAGCGGGCCCCAGTCGAGGTGGATCCGGCCCGACCAGTCCGCGGCGACCTCCGGCGGGACGGGGATCTCCGCCTCCAGACCCAGGTCGATCTGGTCGAAGGTGACGCCCACGTGCCGGGCGATCCGGCTCGCGCTGCCGTCGGCACCGACCACCGCGCGGGCCTCGAAGGTGCGCCCGTCGGCCGCCGTGACCAGCGCCGTCCGGTGCTCGCCGCCGCGCTGCTCGACCCCGGTGACGGTCACCCCGGTGACCAGCACCGCGCCCGCCTGCTTGGCCGCCTGCACCAGGCGCAGGTCGAACTCGTCCCGGTTGACCAGGCCGAACAGCATCCGCTCGGAGCGGCGCGTACGGGTGTACCGGCCGTCGTACGCGAAGGTGACGGCGTGCACCCGGTCCTGGAGCGGCAGTTCGAAGTCCGGCGGCAGGCTGTCGCGGGAGGGGCCGATGATGCCGCCGCCGCAGGTCTTGTACCGGGGGTGCTCGGCCTTGTCCAGCAGCAGCACCCGGCGGCCCTGCGCGGCGGCGGCGTGCGCGGCGGAGGCCCCGGCCGGCCCGGCGCCGACCACCACGACGTCCCAGACGCCGTCGAGCTGTTCCGTCGACGCCACCGACTCCGCCGCCGGCTCCGTGGACGCCTCCCGGGATGTCTCCGCGGACGCCTTCCGGGACGCCGTTGACACCTGTGCGGACGCCTCACTGCCGACGGGCGCGGTCGTCGCGGTCGTACGGTCGAGCGGGCTACGGGAATCGGAGCTTCCGGAGTCAGTCACGTCGAGCAATCCTATGCGTCCGCACGGCCCCCCGGGCTCAGCACCACCCGGCGAACACCGCCGCCTATGATCGGCGGTACCCCGACCGATCCCTCCGCCCGCACCACCCCGTGGGCGGCCCGCCCCCTCGGAGCCCCGATGTCACAGCCCCTGGCCGACGCCGTCCGGTCCCTGATGGACCGTGCCCGCACCGACCTCGCCGAACTGGTCGCCTTCCCGTCGGTCGCCGACCCGCGCCAGTTCCCGGTCGAGGTGTGCGAGAAGGCCGCGCGCTGGGTCGCCGACGCCTTCGCCGCCGAGGGCCTGACCGGCATCCGGCTGCTGGACACCCCGGACGGCACCCAGTCCGTGTACGGCGAGCTGCCCGGCCCCGAGGGCGCCCCGACCGTCCTGCTGTACTCGCACTACGACGTGCAGCCCCCGCTCGACGAGGCCGGCTGGACCAGCCCGCCGTTCGAGCTGATCGAGCGTGACGGCCGCTGGTACGGACGCGGCGCCGCCGACTGCAAGGGCAACATCCTGATGCACCTGACCGCCCTGCGGGCGCTGCGCCAGGTGTACGGGGACGCCTACCCGGTCGGCCTGAAGATCATCGTGGAGGGCTCGGAGGAGCAGGGCACCGGCGGCCTGGAGCGCTACGCCGAGGCCCACCCCGAGCTGCTGGCCGCCGACGCCATCATCATCGGCGACACCGGCAACTTCGCCCCCGGCCTGCCCACCGTGACGGCGTCGCTGCGCGGCATGACGGTGGTCGAGGCCTCGGTCACCACCCTCGGCGGCAACCTGCACTCCGGCGCCTTCGGCGGCGCGGCCCCGGACGCGCTGCAGTGCCTGGTCCGGGTGCTCGCCTCGCTGCACGACGAGAACGGCGACGTCGCGGTCGCCGGGCTGACCGCCGACCAGACCTGGGAGGGCGTGCAGTACCCGGAGGAGCAGTTCCGCGCCGACGCCAAGGTGCTCGACGGCGTCGCCCTGACCGGCACCGGCACCATCGCCGACCGGCTGTGGGCGCGCCCGTCCGTCACCGTCCTCGGGATCGACGCCCCGCCGGTGATCGGCGCCACCTCCTCCGTCCAGGCCGCCGCGAAGGCGCTGATCAGCCTGCGCGTCCCGCCGGGCACGAGCGCGGACGCCGCCCAGGACGCGCTGGTCGCCCACCTGGAGGCGCAGATGCCGCTCGGCGCCCGGCTGACCGTCCGGCGCCAGGGCAACGGCGCCCCGTTCCGCGCCGACATCACCGGCCCGGCGTACGAGGCGATGGGCGAGGCGATGGCCGAGGCCTTCGGCACCCCGATGGTCGCCTCCGGCGAGGGCGGCTCGATCCCGCTCTGCAACACCCTGCGCACGCTCTACCCGAAGGCCGAGATCGTGCTGATCGGCGTCGAGGAGCCGACCACTCAGATCCACGCGGTCAACGAGAGCGTCGACCCGCAGGAGCTGGAGCGGATGGCCCTCACCGAGGCCCTGTTCCTGCGCCGCTACGCGGAACTGCGCTCCGCCTGACGGCCGTCGGGACGGTACGGGCCCCCGGGTCCGCCGCCGGCCGCCCGCCCCGCCACCGGCGGGCGGCCGCCACCGCCGCGGCGTAGCCGACGGCGCCCACCGCCAGTCCCGCCCCGGCCCCGAAGCAGACCTCCGGGACCAGGTTCCGCCGCAGCGGGCTCAGCCGGTGCAGCACCCCGGCCGCCGTCGCCGCGCCCAGCGCCGCGACGGCCACCCGCCGGGTCCGGGCACCCGGGCGCACGGCGGGGCGGACCGGCTCGGCCACCCGCACCGCACGCGCCGCCCAGCCCGCGATCGCGGCCAGCCCGAGCACCGAAGTCCCGTACTGCATCGCCTCGTAGAGAGGCGTCCCGGCCACCCGCCGCTCCAGGACCGGCAGCAGCCGCACGCCCAGCCGGTCACCGTGGGTGAACGCGTCCCAAGCGACGTGGGTGGCCGCCCCGACCGCCGCCGAGCCGAGGAACCAGGCGGCGTCCACGGCCCGGACGCCGCCCTCCCCGGCCCGGCGGGCCGTCAGCGCCTCGGCGCCGCCCGCCCAGCGCTCGGGCAGCAGCCCCACCAGCGGCGCCCGCAGCAGTCCGTGCCACCCCGCCACCAGTGCGGCGGCGACCGCGACGTCCACCGTCGGCACCGCCCACCACCGGTGCAGCAGCCCTCCGTGCCGGTACACCCCGGGCAGCAGCGACTCGACGAAGAACGGCACGTCGGGCGCCATCGACCCGGCGACCAGCGCGGAGGCCACCAGCGGGCCGCGCGCCCCGGCGGCGCGCAGCAGGGGCAGGACGGCGGCGGGGTGACTGAACGTGAACGGCATGCCCCCATCCTGACGCCCGCTCCGGCCGCCGGGCGAACCGGGTGGGCCGCGTCGCGGGCCGCCGCCCGGAAGCCCCGCCGCGCCACAGCCCCGGCGCCGCGCCACAGCCCGGGAGCCTCGCCGCCGCCTCGAATCCCCGCCGCCGCCCCGAAGCCGAAGCCCCGCCGCCTACGGCGCACACCGGACGGCGGACTCGCGGCGCTTCGTCAGGCCGCGTCCGCCGCGCTCTCCAGCCCCAGCGCCACCCGGCACCCCGCTTCCAGGTACCGCAGCTCCCCGCTCCGCCGCGCCTCCAGCGCGGCGGCCAGCCGCCGGTAGCGGCTGGGCGGCAGCAGGTCGGCCGCCTCCTCCAGGGTGACGAACCGCCAGCCGCGCAGTTCCTCCTGCTGGAGCAGCAGGTTCTGCCGGCCCGCGTCGTCCAGCAATCCGCCGTCGTACACCAGGCGCAGGCCGCCGCGGCGCGGGCCGGTGCGGGGCTCCCAGTCGACGGCGATCAGCCGCAGCGTGGCGGGGTCGAGCCGCAGGCCCAGCTCCTCGGCGGTCTCGCGCAGGGCCGCGTCGGTCGGGGCCTCACCGCGTTCGACCACGCCGCCGGGGAAGTCCCAGTCGGGCTTGTAGACCGGGTCGACGAGCAGCACCCGGTCCTGCTCGTCGAAGAACAGCACGGCGGAGGCCACGGTGTCGCCGGTCGGATCGGGGGCCTGGACGATCGGGCAGCGGGCGGCGCCGACCCGGACGAGCTCGGCGATGCGGTGCGCGGTCTCACGGGGAGTGAGGTCGCTGCTGTCGATCAGCCGGGCGTCGCCGACCAGCCAGCGGCGGGCGGCCCGGTAGCGGGGCAGGTGTTCCAGGCACCAGTCGCGGACCCGCTCGCTGCCCGCCGGATCGCCGGGGCACTCCTCGCGATGCGCGATCCGGTCACGCAGGATCGTTTCTTCGGGATCCAGGACGAAGTGGTGCACCGCGATCCCGTGGGCGGCGAGGCCGCCGAAGATCTCGTCCCGGTAGTCCTCTCTGAGCAGGGTCATCGGCACCACCAGCGGGCCGCCGACCTCGTCGAGCAGCGCGGCCGCCGTCTCGGGGACGAGCCGGCGCCAGGCCGCCAGGTCCTGGAAGTCGGACACCGCGGCCAGCCGGTCCGCCGGAAGCATCCGGCGCAGACCGAAACCCACCAGCTCGGGATCGAAGAGCACGCTCCCGGGCAGCAGTTCCACCAGCTCGCGGCAGGCACTCGTCTTGCCCGCCCCGAATGTGCCATTGACCCAGACGATCACAACGTCCCCTGCCCTCGACTTGCCCCGATGCCGTTCGCACCGGGCAGCGCCCCCGTCGGCCGAACCAGCGCCACCCGTGGTGGTACCCGCACCACGCCGCTCCCCATGCCTGCCCGGCGCGCCCGCCCGCGCGCCCCCTTGTCAGGGGCATGTGCCCAGGCCAGGGGGCCGGACCGGGACGCATGCGGACCGTTCGGCCGCGGAGCCGCCTTCCGACCGGACGCCGTTCGCACAGGAGGTCGGACCGGCCGACTTCCGGTGCGCGCCCCACCCGTACGCCGCGCGCGCCGCCCCTGCGCCCGCCCGCTCCCCGGTGCTCCCGCTCCCCTCCTCCCGCCGTTCGGCCCGGGCGGCCCGGGCCTCGGACCGCGCAACGGACCGCGCAACGGACCGAGCCGCCGGAGCACCCAGCCGCCCCCGGCACCGCGGGTGCCTCTTGCGCCGCCCGAGCCCCGCCGCGTACAGAGGAACGATGAAGCTGCTTCCCGCCGGCCGCGTCGTCGTCATCGGCTCGGTCAACACCGACCGGATCCTCCGCTGCCCCGTGCTCCCCTCGCCCGGCGAGACCGTCCTGACCACCTCCGCCGACCGGGGCTTCGGCGGCAAGGGCGCCAACCAGGCGGTGGCGGCGGCCCGGCTGGGCGCGGCGACCCACCTGGTCGCCAAGATCGGCCGGGACGACGACGGCGAGGCGGCGCTCGCCGACCTGCACGGCGCGGAGGTGCGGACGGACGCCGTGCTCACGCACCCCGAGGCGCCGACCGGTCAGGCGATCGTGATGGTCGATCCGTCCGGCGAGAACAGCATCGTGGTCGTCCCGGGAGCCAATGCCGAGCTGACGCCCGAGGAGGTCACCGCCGCGCTGGACCGGCTCCACCTGCTGCCCGTGGACGTCGTCCTCACCAGCAACGAGGTCCCCGCGGCGTGCATCCGCGCCGCGGCGGCCGCGCTCCCCGCCGCCGGTCCGAACGGCGGCACCCGCTGGCTGCACAACACCGCCCCGGCCGGCGCGCTGCCCGACGCCGGCCCCACCGGCCGGCGGCCGCTGGTGGTCGCCAACGCCGTCGAGGCGCGCCAGCTGACCGGGGCCACGACCGCCGCCGAGGCCGCCCGGGCACTCGCCCGCACGGCCGAGGGAGCGGTGGTCACCCTCGGCGGGGAGGGCGCGCTGGTCGCCACCGGGTCGGACGTCGCCCTGCTGCCCGCGCCCGCCGTCCAGGTGGTCGACACCACCGGCGCCGGCGACGTCTTCTGCGGCGCCCTGGCCGCCGGGCTGGCCCGCGGGGCCACGCTCACCGACGCGGCCGCCACCGCCGTGGCCGCCGGGGCCTTCGCCGTCACGGCGCTCGGCGCCCGCGGCGCGCTGCCCCGGAGGGCCGATCTCTGACGCCGCGTCCGGCCGGCGCTGCCGGCGGGGCGGCTGGGCGTGCCCCGGCCGGGGGCACGGGTGCCGTCGGCGGGGTCACGTCGGGAGCGCCGGGTCCAACACCGGCGCCCCCGACGTGCTCACTGGCGGACCGTCACGGCCGCCCCATGTAGGCCGGATAGTAGCCCTTGCTGATGGTCGAGATCCGGATCTTCGTCCCGGGCCGCGCGGCCTCGACGTACTGGTTGTTGCCCAGGTAGATCGCCACGTGCTGGATGCCGCGCCGGGTGCCGTCCGGCGACCAGAACAGCAGGTCGCCGCGGCGCAGCTGGCTCGCACTGATCGGCGTGGTCGCCTCGTACTGGTCGTTGGCGACCCGGGGCAGGCTGATGCCGCCGCGCCGGAAGGACTGCTGCACCAGGCCCGAGCAGTCGTACCCGTCCGGCCCGTTGCCCGCCGTCTTGAACGGCTTGCCCAGTTGGGCGAGCGCGAACTCCACGGCGGTCTCGACGTCCCGGTCGACCGCCACCGAGCCCTGGGAGGAGCCCGAGGAGCCGGACGAACCGGAGGAGCCCGAGGACGAGCCCCCGCCGGTCCGCTCCAGGTAGATGTCGTAGTGGGTGGTCCAGCGCCACTCGCCCCTGCTGTTCCTGAACCAGTAGCGCGAGCCGTCCCAGCCCTGTCTGATCCCCCCGCCCGACGTCGCCGAGGACTTCGACGAGGAGCCCGACGAGCTCTTGGCGCCGCCGGTCCGCGCCACGTAGACGCTGTAGTGGGTGGTCCAGCGCCACTGCCCCTGGCTGTTCTTGAACCAGTACCGCGAGCCGTCCCATCCGGCGTGCGCCGGCGCCCGCTCCGCGGCGGCGGGGCTCACTCCGGTGCCGAGGCCGATCACCCCGGTGCCGACCGCGATCACGGCCGCCATCGCTATCCCCCGACGGATCCGCGCGGCCCGCGCGGGACGGACGGGACGTCCGGAACGGTCGGCGGTGGCGTGCTGCTCGATCGGTTCGTCGGCGGCATCCGGCGAGCCGGTGTTGACGGTGGTCATCCTGCTGACTTCCTTCACTGCTGCGAACGCACTGGTGCGAACGGCCGCCCGACGGGCGGCTGCGGAAACTGCTGCGGACACGCGGTACGCCCCGGCTCTCGCCGGTTCGTCCGCTCGGCAGATCCCGTCCGACATGCCACGGCCACCGGTCCTGCGACCGGAGGTCGCGGCATGTCACCAGGATTCAGTTCTGCCTGCGTGTCACGTTAAGCACGCGTCCGCTCACGGCGCGCAGCGGAGTGCGCCAAAGGAAGGGTTCACGGGCGGTGAGCACCGACGGGGCATCAGGGTGAGACCGCGTCACCGCGCGCCCAGCCGACGGCCCCTCACCTCTGGCCTCCGGCCTCCGCGAGGAGCTGCTTCTTCAGCACCTTTCCCAGTGCGTTCCTGGGCAGTTCGGGCACCAGCACGACCCGGCGCGGGCGCTTGTGCACCGAGAGCCGCTCGGCCACGAAGGCCGTCAGCTGTTCCCCCGTCACGGAGCCGTCCGGAATCACATAGGCGACGATCGCCTGTCCGAGGTCCTCGTCGGGCGCGCCGACCACCGCCGCGTCGGCGACCGCCGGGTGGTCGCGCAGGGCGGCCTCGACCTCGCCCGCACCGATCCGGTAGCCGCCGCTCTTGATCAGGTCCACCGAGGCCCGGCCGACGATCCGGTGGAAACCGTCCGCTCCGATCACCGCCACGTCCCCGGTGCGGAACCAGCCGTCCTCCGTCCAGGCCTCGGCGTCGGCGTCCGGCCGGTTCAGGTAGCCGCTGAACAGCGTGGGGCCGGAGACCTGCAGTTCGCCGACGCTCTCCCCGTCGTACGGCACCGGTTCGCCGTCCTCGCCGACCAGCCGGGTGCGCACCCCCTCCAGCGGCAGCCCGACGCTGCCCGGGCGCCGCTCGCCGTCCGCCCGGGTGCTGACGGTGATCAGCGACTCGGTCATCCCGTAGCGCTCGATCGGGGCGTGCCCGGTGAGCGCCGCCAGCTTCTCGAACACCGGTACGGGCAGCGGCGCGCTGCCGGAGACCAGCAGCCGGGCCGGGGCCAGGCGGGCGGCCGACGCCGGGTCGGCGGCCAGCCGGGACCAGACCGTCGGGACACCGAAGTAGAGGCTGCCGCCGGCCGTCGCGTACCCCTGCGGGGTGGGCCGTCCGGTGTGCACCAGTCGGCTGCCGGTGCGCAGCGCGCCGAGCACTCCGAGCAGCAGGCCGTGCACGTGGAACAGCGGCAGGCCGTGGACGAGGGTGTCCTCGGCGGTCCACTGCCAGGCGGCGGCGAGGGCGTCCAGGTCGGCGGCGATCGCCGTCCGGCTGATCACCGCTCCCTTGGGCGCGCCGGTGGTGCCCGAGGTGTAGAGCACGAAACCGGTCGCGTCGGCGGCCGGCTCGGCGTACCCGGTGGCGGAGCGCTCGGCGGTGTCGACGGGCAGGGCCTCCACCGGGAGGTCGTCCGGCAGTGCCTGCCCGGCGGCGTGCGCGAGCAGTGCCGCGCCGGAGTCGCGCAGGATGTGTGCGCGCTCCTTCGGCCCCGAGTCGGGTGGCAGCGGAACCACGGGGACGCCGGCCAGCAGCCCGCCGACCACGGCGGTGACCGTCTCGACGGTGGGAGCGGCGAGCACGGCGAGCGCCGGCGCCCCGGCCACCCGGTCGGCCACGGCGGTCGCCGCACCCAGCAGGTCCGCCCGGGAGAGCGCCCGGCCGTCGATCCGCAGCGCGTCCGCCGCGTCGCCGTGGTCGCCCTGAAGTGCCGTCAGCAGTGCCATGCTTCCGTCCTCGCCCTCGTCTCGCCCTGGTCGCACCCAACCCGGCCGGACCGTCGAAGTCGGTCCGGTGCCGTCGGGCCGACTCTACGGGCCGCCGCTCCCGCGCCCGCCGACGGGGCGAACGGCGGGGAGAACGACCGGGCGAACGGCCTGGCGGAACGGCCTGACGGAACGCTCTGGCAGAACGCTCTGGCGAACCTCTCTGGCGAACGACGGGAGGGCGTGGCGCCCGGTACCGGGGTACCGAGTGCCACGCCCTCCGTGGTCCGTCCGAGGGGTCAGGCCTTGCGGGCCTTCACCTCGGCGGTGAGCTGCGGCAGGACCTGGAAGAGGTCGCCGACGACGCCGTAGTCGACCAGCTCGAAGATCGGGGCCTCGGGGTCCTTGTTGACGGCCACGATGGTCTTCGAGGTCTGCATGCCGGCCCGGTGCTGGATGGCACCGGAGATGCCCGCCGCGATGTAGAGCTGCGGGGAGACCTGCTTGCCGGTCTGGCCGACCTGGTTGCTGTGCGGGTACCAGCCGGCGTCGACGGCCGCGCGCGAGGCGCCGACGGCCGC
>NZ_JBIDAK010000042.1:0-57677 GCF_043202455.1 Kitasatospora sp. NPDC048194 | reverse complement strand
AACGACCGGCACGAACCGGAAGTGTGTTTCAGAGGATTGGCCGCCCCGGGACCGTCCGCGCCGATGCGTGTCCGGTGCTCCCTGCCGAGCGACTAGGAAACACTACCCCTCTGGGGCGCCTCGTGCAAACCGCTCCCGAGGACCGTCCGGGTGCAGACCGCCCGGCCCGCCTTCACGTACTCGCCGTTGGGGTGGTCGTTCCCGTTGACCCACCGGCGAGCGGTGGTCTCGTCACGGCCTCCGTCGAGGTGGCGGCGCAGCAGTCTTTCCTCGCGGACGGCGTCCTCGGTGTGGACGTACCAGAGTTCGCGCAGCAGTCGGCGGGCGTCCGGCCAGGGGGCGTCGGCGGAGGCGAGGTAGTTGCCCTCGGTGACGACGAGGCGGGTGTGCGGGCGGACGACGTGGCGGGCGGCGACGGGCTCGTCCAGGGTGCGGTCGAAGTCGGGCGCGTAGATGTCCTGGAAGCGGTCGGCCGCGATCCGGCGCAGCAGGGCGACGTAGCCGTGGGCGTCGAAGGTGGCCGGAGCTCCCTTGCGGTGGGCCAGGCCGAGGCGGTCGAGCTGGGCCGCGGAGAGGTGGAAGCCGTCCAGCGGGACGTACGCGGCGGTGCCGGGGCCCTCGACCCGTTCGACCTCGGCGACCAGGTGGCGGGCCAGGGTGGACTTGCCGGCGCCGGGCGGGCCGGCAAGTCCGAGGATCGTGCGGGCGTTGCTGCCCGGGCCCCGGAGGAATCCGAGGGCGAGAGCGGTGAGGCGGTCCTCGTTCATGGCCGCACCCTACTCACTCGTCCCGCACTCCCCACTCGCTCGTTTCGCACTCCCCCGGTCCTCGGCGAAGTGCTGGGGACCGGCCCTGTGAGGACGAGGCCCCCACGAGGGAGCCGCTGGGGAGGGACGGCTCAGGTGAGGGCGGCCGATTCGAGCGTGAGGGTCCCGGCATCGGCATCGAGCAGGGCGGGGACGCCGAGCGGAACGGTGAGGCTGGACGGGCAGTGGCCGAAGCCGAGTTCCCAGAGCACCGGCACACCGAGGCTGCCGAGCCGGTCGAGCATGACGTCCCGGACGCGTTCGGGGCGTCCGCACCCCTCCCACGACCCGAGGGCTATGCCGGCCACGCCGTCCAGGGCGCCGGAGCGCAGGAACTGGGTGAGCAGCCGGTCGAGCTGGTACGGGTGCTCGTTCACGTCTTCGAGGATCAGGATGGCGCCCGCGTAGGAGGGGCGAGCGGCGGGTGTGCCGCGCTCCGCGGCGAGCACGTGGACGCACCCGCCGGCGGTGACGCCGCGGGCGCGGCCGGGGACGAGCGCGGTGGCGGTGGGCGAGGTGAGGACGGTGGTGGCGGCGGGTTCGAAGAGGGTGCGGCGGAGGTGCTCGGCGGTGGGGCCGTCGTTCACGAAGGAGTCGCCGGAGGCCAGTGGCCCGTAGAGGGTGGCGAGGCCGAGGCGCTGGGCGAAGGCCTCGTGCAGGGAGCTGACGTCGCTGAAGCCGACGAAGGGCTTGGGGCGGGCGGTGCGCATCGCGGTCCAGTCGAGCACGTCGACGATGCGGTGGACGCCGTAGCCGCCGCGGGCGCAGATGACGGCGTCGACGGTGGGATCAAGCCAGGCGTTCTGCAGGTCGGCGGCACGATCGGCGTCGGTGCCGGCGAGGTAGCCGAGGGTGGGGTGGGTGTCGAGGACGTGCGGGCCGACGGTGACGCGCAGGCCCCAGGAACGGAGGATCGCGCAGCCGGCGGTGAGGCGCTCGGGATCGATCGGTCCGCTGGGGGCGACGACGGCGATGTGGTCGCCGGGGCGGAGGTGGGGCGGGCGGGTCAGCGCCTGGCCGGGCGTGGTCGGGTGGTGGTCCATGGGCCGGGCCTTTCGGGCGAGGAGGGACGGTGGGCGGCCGCGGGGCGTGGTCGCGGCCGCCCGGTGACGATATGCCCCCGCGTCAACCGGCCGATGTCCGTGGCGCCGACGGCCTGACGGTGCCTCGGACCGGTCGGCGGTGCTCCGGCTCGGCCGGACGCTCTTCAGACCGCTCCCATCACCTCCCGCACCTCCGCGAGGGTGGCGTCGGCGACGGTGTTGGCCCGCTCGGCGCCGTCGCGCAGGACCTGCCGCAGGTGGCCCCGGTCGGCGGCGAGTTCGGCTCGTCGGGCGCGCAGCGGGCGGAAGTACTCGTTGACGGACTCGGTGACCGTCCGCTTCAGCGTCGCGGCGCCGCCGTCGCCGACCTCCTCGGCGATCGTTTCGGGGGCGCGGCCCTGGCAGAGCGCGGCGAGCAGGACCAGGCCGGAGACCCCCGGGCGGCGCGCCGGGTCGTAGCTGATGCGGCGATCGGTGTCCGTCCTGGCACCGCGGATGATCCGGGCGGTCTCGTCCTCGGTGGCGCCGAACGGGATGGCGTTGCCCCGGCTCTTGCTCATCTTGCCGCCGTCGGTGCCGAGCAGCATCGGGGCTTCGGAGAGCAGGGCCTCGGGGCGGGGGAAGACGGCGCTGCCGTCGGCGTGCGGGTAGCGCTCGTTGAAACGGCGGGCGACGGTGCGGGCGACCTCGAGGTGGGGCAGCTGGTCCTGGCCGACCGGTACGAGGTCGGCCTTGCAGAACAGGATGTCGGCGGCCTGGTGCACGGGGTAGGTGAACATCAGTCCGTTGACGGCCGACTGGCTGGAGTGGGCGATCTCGTCCTTGACGGTGGGGTTGCGGCTGAGTTCGGCGACGCTGACCAGGCTGAGGAAGGGCAGCAGCAACTGGTTGAGGGCGGGGACGGCACTGTGCGCGAAGATCGTGGCGCGTTCGGGGTCCAGGCCGGCCGCGAGGTAGTCGAGGACGAGGTTCTCGGTGTGTTCGGCGAGCCGGTCGGCGAGGTCCCGGTCGGTGATGACCTGGTAGTCGGCGACGAGGACGAACATTTCGACGCCCCGGCTCTGGAGACGGACGCGGTTCCGCAGGGTGCCGAAGTAGTGGCCGAGGTGGAGCGGGCCGGTGGGGCGGTCGCCGGTGAGGACGCGGTGGGCGGTCGGGTCGGTGATCCGCGCGGCGGTGATCGGGGCGGGGGCGTCGGCGGACGTGAGGGCGGGGGTTCGGGTGACGGGCATCGGGGGTTCTCCCTCGGTTCGGCGGTGGTTGCGGCCGTCCGGGGCGAGGGCCCGTCCTGCGGGAGAAACGCAGCAGGGCCGTCCATCCCGGACGGCCCTGGTCAGGCGAGTGGGGTGGCCGTCCTAGGACGGCCACCAGCACAGGCCCGCAAAACACTTCATGTGCTCAACGATAGCGGTGCTCGCCGGGTGGCACCGGCCTTTTGCCGCTGCCCTGCCGTGCTTCGGGCGGGGGCGGTGGGAGCGCAGGAACGGCCGGACGGGCGTGAGCCCGGGCGGCGTCAGCCCGGGCGGCGTCAGCCCGGGCGGCGGCTGCGGGTGGCTGGCCCGGACGACGGTCTCGCCCCATGGCGTGGCCGAGGGCGCGAGGCTGGCGGCGCTCGGCTACGCGTCGGGGCGCAAGGGGTCTGGTGCGCGCGGCAGTTGAGCCGGCACAGCCGGCCGGAAGGGGAGGCGACCTCTCGGTGGTCGCGCGCACACGCCCGGGAACAACGCTTGGAGCTGGTCGCGCGGTGCGGGAGGATCGTCCGGACCGTCCCCCGAAGGGCCAGCCGATGACATCGCTCCGTCGCACCGCCATTGATCCGTCCCTGCCCGGACCGCCCTCCGACGGCGCCGACTCCTCACCGCCCGCCGCCGCACCGCCCGCCGTGGACGTCACGGAGGTCAGGGACGCCAAGGGCATCAGGGACGTCAGGGACGTCAGGGACGTCAGGGACGTCATGGGCGTCGCGGCCAGTTCGGACGCCCTCGGTTCGGACGCCCTCGGTTCGGACGCCCTCGCTTCGGATGCCCTGGGTGGCACGGACATCCCGGCTGCAAGGCCCGGACCGGAAGCGGTGTCCGCGCCGGGCTGCTCGATCACCACGGCGGCCGAGGGTTGCGCGATCGCGTCCCGAGGGGCCGGGCACGACCGTTCCTGCCGCCACGACTCGGTGCCGCAGCCGCGCAGCAAGGAGGACTCGGAGGCCTACCGCGCCGCGACCACGGCCCCGACCCCGGTCGTGAATCCGGCAGTGGACCCGGCGGTGCACACGGCCGTGCGTCCGACCGTGGATCCGGCCGCGGCGGAGGGCGACCCGACGGCGGCACGGCTGCGGGCCGCGTTCGCCGACCGGCTTCGGGCCGCACGCGCGGAGGGGCGCTCGCCGGCCGAACTGGCGGCCGCCTGCCGACGTCCGGTCGAGGAGGTACTGGCACTGCTCGGCGAGAAGCCCGGGCAGGACCACGACGGGGAGGACGCTCCGGTCGTCGGGGCCGAGTCGGAGTCCGTCCGGCCGCAGCAGGCTGCGGTGGCCGTCGAAGCCACCTGGCCGGTACCGGCGCAGCGTACGGTCCCGGAGGCCTGGCGGAGCTTCGGCTTCCGACGGCCGGCCCCCTCGCGTCGGCTGCGCCGGATGCACCCCCGGGCCGAACGGACCGGGCAGGAGGCGGCCGAACGGGAGACGGCCGCACGGGGGACGGTCTCGACCGGCCTGACGGGGTCCCAAGCGCGCGGCGCTGAGCGGGTGGAGGCGCTGCCCGGCGCAGCGAGGTCGGCGGCTGACCACACGGCTTCCGCCCAGGGGGCTGAGACCTTCTCCGGGGGTTCACCGGACGCCTGGTCGGGGCCCTCGTCGAACGCCTCCTCGGGGACCGGGACGGCCGTGTCGGCGGTGCCGAGCGCCGAGCCGGAGACGGGTGTCGGGGTGTCCAGGGCCGAACCGCCGCTCGGCGTCCTGATCGGTGGCGGTCCCGGCC
Source organism: Kitasatospora sp. NPDC048194 (assembly GCF_043202455.1). Lineage (NCBI taxonomy): Bacteria > Bacillati > Actinomycetota > Actinomycetes > Kitasatosporales > Streptomycetaceae > Kitasatospora > Kitasatospora sp. NPDC048194. The sequence continues at coordinate 52,856 of NZ_JBIDAK010000042.1, read as the reverse complement.
AGCCCGAGGCAGTCGGCCGCTCGGAGGAGCGGACGCCGGTCCGGACGGCGGCGGAGCCGATCCGGGTCGGACGCGGCACCAGTCTGGTGGTGCTGCCCTCCTGGCGTCCCGCCATCGCGGTCTCGGTGTCGACCGAGCAGTTGCTCACCGAAACCGGGCTCACTGTCGAGCAACTGCCCCATGCCGGGCTGACGGTGATGATGAACCCATGGGCGATGCACGACCGGGAGCTGGGCCTGCACAGCTGGTCGGTCGCTCCGGCCGGGAGGCGAGGGCAGGCGCGGCGCAGCGGGCAGGGGTAGCAGCGCCCTTCCGGCGAGCGCGATTGGCCGTGCCCGTCGGGCGGATCGGGTCCGCCGGCCGGCCTACGGGTCGGGACGGCGGGCAGGCGGGGCGGGACAGCGGGCAGCCAACGGCTCGGCGGGGCGGGTCAGCGGACAGTCGGGACGTTCGGGATGTAGCCGAGGTCGACGGGCACCGGAGGGCGCCCGTCGACCGCCCAGCCCGCCCGGACCGCAACCAGCAGCTCGGGGAGCCGGGGCGGCCAGAGCGCGTCGGCGTTCTCATCGGCGAGGTCGGCCGGGGTCCACCAGCGCCAGTCGAGGATCCGGTCCTCGGCGTGCACCGCGCTGACATCGCCGACCGGCCCGCGATGCGGTCCGCGGGTGAGGTAGATGTGCTCGTGCTGGCGGACCGGCGTGCCGTGCCAGGTGAAGTCGTGCTCCCAGGTGCAGAGCAGCGGGCCGGGCTCGAGGTCGGTCCAACCGGTCTCCTCCCACAGCTCGCGCCGGGCGCCGTCCACCGGACTCTCGCCCTGCTCCAACCCGCCCCCGGGCATGGTCCAGTGCACACCGACCTCGTCGTTGTCCGAGCGGAGCAGGAACACCGAGCCGGTCCCGTCCAGGACCACCGTCCGGGCGGCCTGCCGGGGAACGCGTTTGCGGGATCTCAGCAGTTTTCGCACCGGCACACTCTGGCAGCGCCCGACCGGGGCGTCGAGCGGATTCACCGACCCGGCCCGGTGCCGGCATCGCTGAACAGCTGAGCCCCTGAACCGTTGAGTGGTCGAACCCGCCGAACCACTGGACCGCCGAACCGCCGAACCGCTGGGCCGTTGGGCCGTTGGACCGTTGGGCCGTTCCGAGTGGCCGCGCCCGATCGCCCTGGCCGGCTCGCCTCCTGGCGCAAGGGGGCACACGGCCGGTCCGTCGGACGTACTCTGGCCGCCATGCCCGTACCCTCGATCCTCTTTCCCGCCGACCCGCTCAATCCCCGCCGACCCGACCCGCACTTCGCCTGGGAGGCGAGGATCCTGCGGGAGTTGGGCGGCGAGCACCACCTGGTCGACCACGACGCGCTGCTCGCCGGGCAGGCCGAGGAGGCGGTCCGCCGGGTGCCCCGCGGCATCGGCCCGCTCTGGTACCGGGGGTGGATGCTTCCCTCCGCCCGCTACGCCGAGTTCACTGCGGCGCTCACCGCCCGCGGCGGCAATCCGCTGACCAGCGCGCCCGGTTACGCGGCCGCCCACGAACTGCCCGGCTGGTACTCCGTGTTCGAGGGGGCCACGCCGTCCAGCGTCTGGATCCCGTCCGGCGGCTCGGCGGCACCCGGGCCGGAGGAACTGGCTGCCGCCGTGGCCCGGTTGGGCGGCAGCGGGCCCGCGATCGTCAAGGACTACGTGAAGTCACGCAAGCACGAATGGCTCGAAGCCTGCTACGTGCCGGAGTTGGCGGATCTGGCGGCGGTCGGCCGGGTGGTCGGGCGGTTCGTCGAGTTGCAGGGCGAGTTCCTGGCCGGCGGGGTGGTGCTGCGGCGGTACGAGGAGTTCGAGCGGTCGGCCGGCGAGGCGGGCTGCACGGATGGAGCGCCGGACTCTACGGGCGGAGGCTCCGACGGCGCGGACGGGCGGGCCGTGGAGGCCCGGGTGTGGTGGCTGGACGGACGGCCGATCATGGTCGGGCCGCACCCGGACGACCCGCGTCAGCAGGTCGAGCCCGACTTGACCGGTGTCCCCGCGTTGGTGCGAAGACTCGGTTGCCGCTTCGTCACCACCGACCTCGCCAGCCGGGCCGACGGGTCCGGCTGGCGGGTGGTCGAGGTCGGTGACGGCCAGGTCAGCGACCTGCCGCGGGGCATCGACGCCGCAGGGCTGCTGACTTCGCTGATCACGGCCTGAGGGCTCTGCGGCGCCGCGGCCCCTCTCGGCCCCGCTGACTCGGGCTGCGCTGTCCCTGACCGAGTCGCCCCCGTGGTCCGGTGGCCCTGGCCTGAGCCGCCCGGCCGAGTTCCGCTCGTCCGGGTCACCCGGACGAGGACCGCTCCAGGCCGGCCCCGCCCCCTGACCGGGGCCGGGGCCTCACCGGGGCCGGGGCCTCACCACCGGCTACCGGGCGCTGACAGCCTCGGCCGCCGGGTGGCCGTCCGCGATGAACGCCTGCCAGAGCCGGGCGTACGCACCGCCGCGCGCGAGCAGTTCGGTGTGGGTGCCGTCCTCGACCACCCGGCCGTGGTCCAGCACGACCACCCGGTCGGCACGCTCCGCCGTGGTCAGGCGGTGCGCGATGACCAGCGTGGTGCGGCCACCGCTCAGCCGGTCGGCGGCCTGGTTGACCGCCGCCTCGGAGGCCAGGTCCAGAGCTGCGGTGGCCTCGTCCAGCAACAGGATGTCCGGGTCGACCAGTTCCGCTCGGGCCAGGGCGATCAACTGGCGCTGGCCCGCCGACAGATTGCGTCCGCGGCCCGCGACCTCGTGGTCGTAGCCGCCGGGCAGCCGGACGATCATGTCGTGAGCGCCGACCGCCCGGGCCGCCGCCTCGACCTCGGCCGCCGAGGCGTCCGGCCGCCCGTACGCGATCGCCTCGCGGACCGTGCCCGCGAACAGGTACGCCTCCTGGGGCACCACGCCGAGGCGGTGGCGGTACTGGGCCAGGTCGTACCGGGTGAGGTCGACGCCGTCGACCCGGACGGTACCGGCCGTGGCGTCGTAGAACCGGGCGACCAGCTTCACCAGCGTCGACTTGCCCGCACCGGTCTCGCCGACGAGCGCCACCGTCTGACCGGCGGGAATGTGCAGGTTGACGTCGCTCAGCACCTCCGGGGCGCCGTCCGCCCCGCCGTTGTAGGCGAAGCCGACGCCCTCGAAGTCGATCTCGCCGCGCAACCCCTTCGGCACCGGGACCGGGTCGGCCTGCTCGGCGGTGGCGGTCGGGGTGCGCAGCAGTTCCCGGATCCGCCCGAGACCCACCGAGGCCTGCTGGTAACCGTCGAACACCTGGGACAGCTGGTTGACCGGGGCGAAGAACAGGTCGATGTAGAGCAGGTACGCGACCAGCGCGCCGACCGTCAGCGTCCCCGCGTCCACCCGGGCCGCGCCGACGATCAGCACCAGGGCGGCGGCCACGCTGGAGAGGAACTGGACGAAGGGGAAGTAGAGCGAGATGTACAGCTGTGCGCGGACCCGCGCCTCCCGGTAGGCGATGCCGCGGGCCACGAAGCGGTCGGTGTTGGTGTCCAGGCGGCGGAACGCCTGGACGATCCGCATGCCAGCCACGTTCTCCTGCAGATCGGCGTTGACGGCGCTGATCAGGTCGCGGGAGCGCTCGTACTGGTCCCTGGACTTCTTGCGGAACACCAGTGTCGCGATCACCAGCAGCGGCAGCACGGCGAACACCACGAGCGCCAGGCCGGCGTCGATGATCAGCAGAGCGGCGAAGATCCCGGCGAAGGTCAGCAGGCTGACCAGGGCGGTGACCATGCCGGTCTGCAGGAAGGACGTCAGCGAGTCGAGATCGGTGGTCATCCGGGTCATGATCCGGCCGGTCAGCTCGCGCTCGTAGTAGTCCAGGCCGAGCCGGTTGAGGTGGGCGAAGATCTTGAGCCGGAGCGCGTACAGCACGCGCTCACCGGTGCGGCCGCTGACGCGGTTCTCGGCCCCCTGCACCAGCCAGTCCACCAGGACCACGGCCAGCGCGGTGATCGAGGCCACCGCCACTCCGGCCATCATGCCCTTGCGGACGCCCTCGTCTATGCCGTGCCGGATCAGCACCGGGAGCACCAGGCCGGCGGCCGCGTCCAGCGCGACCAGCAGGAAGGCCAGGGCCAGCGGGGCGCGGAAGGGACGGAGCAGTCGGCCGAGGGTGAAGTCGGGGTCGCCGGCCTCGGCCTCGGCGCGCGGGATGGCGGGGACGTCGGAGGCCGGCGGCAGGGCGGCGACCTTGGCCATCAGGTCGGGATCGGCGGTGCGGGCCGCCTTGGCGAGGGCCGGGGTGGCGGCGGCGGGCGCGGGTGCGGGTACCGGGGGCTGTTCGGCGCGACTGCTCTGCCCGGGCTGCTCGTTCCGCTCGCCTGCGTCGGCCTGGGGCCCGGACTGGGACTGGAGCTGGGGCCGGGACTGGAGCTGGGACTCGGACTGCAGTTGGGGCCGGGACTGGAGCTGGGGCTCGGGCTGCGGCGCGGGGTTGGGGATGCGGCCGGCTTCGGGGTCGGTGATCAGGGCCCGGTACTGGGGACATCGGGCTTCGAGTTCCTCGTGGGTGCCGATGTCCAGCAAGCGGCCGCGGTCCAGGACGGCGATCCGGTCGGCGAGTTGGAGGGTCGATCGGCGGTGGGCGATCAGCAGGGTCGTCCGGCCGGCCATCACCGAGCGCAGCGCCTCGTGGATCTCCGCCTCGACCTGCGGGTCCACCGCCGAGGTGGCGTCGTCCAGCAGCAGGATCCGCGGGTCGGTCAGGATGGCCCGCGCCAGGGCGATGCGCTGGCGCTGGCCGCCGGAGAGGGTCAGTCCCTGCTCGCCGACCTTGGTCTCGTAGCCGTCCGGCAGCGCGCGGATGAACTCGTCCGCCTGGGCGGCGGCCGCCGCGGCGAAGATCTGCTCGTCGGTGGCGTCCGGCCGACCGTAGGCGATGTTGGTGCGGACCGACTCCGAGAAGAGGAAGCTCTCCTCGGGGACGATGCCGATCGCCGCACGGACCGAGTCCAGGGTGAGGTCGCGCAGGTCGTGGCCGTACAGGCGGACAGCACCGGCGGCCGGGTCGTAGAAGCGGGGCACCAACTGGGCCACCGTCGACTTGCCGGAGCCGGAGGCGCCGACCAGGGCGAGCGTCTCGCCGGGGGCCAGCTTCAGGCTGAGGCCGTGCAGGACGGGGGCGGGGTGTTCCGGGTCGTAGCGGAACTCGACCTGGTCGAACTCCAGGGCGACCTCGCGTGTCCGCGGACCGACGGTGGTCGCACCGGCGGGAGCTCCGGTCGGGGCTTCAGCCGAGGCACTGGCTGGGGTGCCGGCCAGGGCGCCGGCCGCAGCGCCGGCCGCGGTTCTGTCCCGAGCGAGGTCCTGGGCGGCCTGGTCGGGTTCCTGCGCGAGGTCCGCGGTGAGCTGGAGGGTGAGCGCGCCCGGGCGCTCCTGGACCAGCGGGCGCTCGTCGATCAGCTGCAGGACGCGTTCGACGCCGGCGCGGGCCTGCTGTCCGACCGTGATGACCATGGTCAGCATCCGCACCGGACCGGTCATCTGGGCGACGTAGGTGGAGAAGGCGACGAAGGTGCCGAGCGAGACCCGGCCGTCGACCGCGAGCCAGCCGCCGAAGGCCAGCACCGCGACCTGGGCGAGGGCCGGGATCGCCTGCATCGCCGGGTTGTAGCGGGCGTTGAGGCGGATCGACCTCAGGCGGGCGGCGAACAGGTTGCGGGAGGCCAGCTCCAGCTTGTCCCGCTCCTGCGCCTCCTGACCGAAGCCCTTGACCACCCGGACACCGCCGATCGCGCCGTCCACGACGCCCGCGACGGCCGCCGCTTCCTGCTGGGCGGCCCAGGTGGCCGGGAACAGGCGCTTGCGGCTGAGCACGCTGACCCACCACAGCGCGGGAGCCATGACCAGGGCGATCACGGTGAGCGGAGGGGACAGCCAGAGCATCACGGCCAGCGACATCACGAACATCAGCAGGTAGCCGGTCATCATCGGCAGCATCGAGAGCAGGCCGTTGATCAGCTGGAGGTCCGAGGTCGCGCGCCCGACCACCTGCCCGGTGTCCAGGCGGTCCTGACGGTGGCCGTCGAGCCGTCCGAGCGAACGGAACAGGTCGCTGCGCATGTGGTGCTGGACGTCGAGGGCGAGCTGGCCGCCGAAGTAGCGGCGGACCTGGGTGCAGCCGAAGACGACGAGGGCGGCGAGCAGCAGCACCACGGCCCACGGCGCCAGCGAGCGGCTGTGCGCGACGATCACGTCATCGATGATCAGCTTGGTGACCAACGGCACCAGTGCGGTGACGGCCATGCCGAGGAGCGAGGCGCCGAAGGCCAGCAGCAGGCTGCGCCGGGACCGCCAGCTGTAGCCGACCAGTCGGCGCAGCCAGCCGTCGGCCGCGGCCCGGCCGTCGGGGCGCGGCTCGGGGCGCGGCTCGGGTTGCCGCCCGACGCGCGCGTTCGTGGGCGGCTCGGGGGCCGCCGGGCCGCGGGATTGCTCCACCGTAGATCCGTGAGTCTCACGCATATTTAGGGATGCTAACCATTTCGTCGGATCGTCGCCATGGAATTCCGGCCGCCGGGGCGCTCGGCGCACGCGCCGAGGCCGACCGGATCGTCCGGTCCGGCGGACTGGGCAACAGTCTGCGGCCTGCGCTGATTCCCACCCGGCGTCACCGCGCCCGGCAAGCCCGCCCGAATCTCCAGGGTCACCGACGGACCGCCTGGCGCCCAGCGGCCCGGGGGCGGGTCGACACCGTTCTTTGGACCTAGGGCCACCGGTCCGCGCGCGGGCAGTGCGGACCCGGGCATGGGGCGGCGCGGGAGGGCGCCCCCAGCGCTCGGGCGCTCAGCCGTTCGGGGTTCCGCCGTTCAGGGGTTCCGCCGTTCGGGTGTTCGGCCGTCCGGACACCTTGGATGCGGGCCGCTCCCGTCGACCTCGGGGGCGTACGGGCGCGCGGACCACCGGATCGGGCGGTCGCCGGCCGCCCGGACATCGGAGCCGCCCGAAAGCCGGACCGGCTCGGGCGCCAGGCCGGCTCGGGTGCCAGCCGGTTTGAACGCCGGACCCGCCCAGAGGTCAGACCCGCTCGGACGTGTCGGCGGGAGCCGTGTCCGCGGCGGCGGACTCGGCGGCGGACTCGGCCGCGGACTCGGCCGCGGAAACGGCGGCGGACTCGGCGGCGGCCGCGAAGGCGCCGTGGGCGAGGGTGTGCAGCAGCGCGGCCATGCCGTCGCGCTGGAGGCCGGTGCGCTCGCCCTGGGCCGGGTGGGGACCGAGGCTGTGCGGGGTCGAGTTGATCAGACCGAAGACCGCGTGCACGGCGGCCCGGGCCACCGGCTCGGCGGCGGGCCCGGCCAGCGGCGGGTAGGCCTGCCGGACCACGTCCACCCACAGCTCGACGTAACCGCGCTGCAGCCGCCGGACGGTTCGGCGGTCCTCCTCCTTGAGGTTCAGCAGTTCGCGGTCGTGCAGGGTGATCAGGTCGCGGTCGTTCAGGGCGAAGTCGACGTGGCCGCTGATCAGGGCGTCCAGCGCGGCGGACGGGCCGTCGCCGCCACCCGCCCGGCGCCGCCCCTCCTCCAGCAAGCGCTCGCTGATGCCGATCAGCAGGTCGGCGAGCATGGCGTCCTTGCCGGCGAAGTGCCGGTAGAGCCCGGGGCCGCTGATGCCGACGGCCTTGCCGATCTCGTCCACGCCCACGCCGAGGAAGCCCCGGGCGGCGAACAGTCGCGCGGCCTCCCGACGGATCTGGTCGCGGCGTGGGAGCGCGGAGGCTGCGGGGACGTTCGGCATGCTGCCCATCGTAGACAGTCGGGTTATCGGCCGTTAACCTGGCCGCGTAAGTTAACGTTAATTAACGTGATCGGGCGCACGGCGCTCGGTCCGGTCACCTGCTGCCGAGGGCAAGGGAGCTCTTGGGAATGGTCATCTCAACCAGCGGCGCCCCCTCCGGCGCCCGGCTCAACGCGGCCAACGGCGCGGCGGCGGCCCCGGGTGCGGTGCCGCCGGGAGCCGCCGCTCCGGCTCCCCGGCTCGGCACCTCCGTCGACCCGGGCTCCGTGGCCTACCGGGCCAACACCGAGGCGCACCAGGCGCTGGTCGCCGAACTGCGCGCCAAGCTCGACGCGGCGGCCCTCGGCGGCGGCGCCAAGGCCCGCGCCCGGCACACCTCGCGCGGCAAGCTCCTCCCGCGCGACCGGGTGGACACCCTGCTCGACCCGGCCTCGCCCTTCCTCGAGCTGGCCCCGCTGGCCGCCGACGGGATGTACGACGGAGCGGCGCCCGCGGCCGGGGTGATCGCCGGCATCGGCCGGGTCGCCGGACGCGAGGTGGTGGTGGTCGCCAACGACGCCACCGTCAAGGGCGGTACCTACTACCCGATGACGGTGAAGAAGCACCTGCGCGCCCAGGAGGTCGCGCTGGAGAACCGGCTCCCCTGCGTCTACCTGGTCGATTCGGGCGGCGCGTTCCTCCCCATGCAGGACGAGGTCTTCCCGGACCGCGACCACTTCGGCCGGATCTTCTACAACCAGGCCCGGCTCTCCGCGGCGGGCATCCCGCAGATCGCGGCCGTGCTCGGCTCCTGCACCGCGGGCGGGGCTTACGTCCCGGCGATGAGCGACCAGGCCGTGATCGTCCGCAACCAGGGCACGATCTTCCTGGGCGGCCCGCCGCTGGTGAAGGCCGCCACCGGCGAGGTGGTCACGGCCGAGGAGTTGGGCGGCGGCGACCTCCACTCCCGGACCTCGGGGGTGACGGACCACCTGGCCGAGGACGACGCCCACGCCCTCTCCATCGTCCGCACCATCGTGTCCGGGCTCGGCCCGCGCGCAGCCAGGCCGTGGCCGCTCGCCCCGGTCGAGCCGCCGGCCGTGGACCCGGCCGGCCTGTACGGGGCCGTCCCGGTCGACCCGCGTACGCCCTACGACGTGCGCGAGGTGATCGCCCGGCTGGTCGACGGCAGCCGCTTCGCCGAGTTCAAGGCCGAGTACGGCGCGACCCTGGTCACCGGCTTCGCCCGGATCCACGGCCACCCCGTCGGCATCGTCGCCAACAACGGTGTGCTGTTCTCCGAGTCGGCCCTCAAGGGCGCCCACTTCATCGAGTTGTGCGACCAGCGCGGCATCCCCCTCCTCTTCCTCCAGAACATCACCGGGTTCATGGTCGGCCGGCAGTACGAGGCGGGCGGCATCGCCAAGAACGGCGCCAAGATGGTCAACGCCGTGGCCTGCACCCGCGTCCCGAAGCTGACCGTGGTGATCGGCGGCTCGTACGGAGCCGGCAACTACTCGATGTGCGGCAGGGCCTACTCCCCTCGCTTCCTGTGGATGTGGCCGGGCGCCAAGATCTCCGTGATGGGCGGCGAACAGGCGGCCTCCGTCCTCGCCACCGTCCGCCGCGACCAGCTGGAGGCGCACGGCGAGGAGTGGCCGGTCGAGGCGGAGGAGGAGTTCAAGCGCCCCGTCCGCGAGCAGTACGAGCGCCAGGGCAACGCCTACTACGCCACCGCACGGCTCTGGGACGACGGCGTGATCGACCCGATGGACACCCGCACCGTCGTCGGTCTCGCCCTCACCGCCTGCGCCAACGCACCCCTGGCGCCGCCCGCGCCGTACGGGGTCTTCCGCATGTGACGCCTCCTGTGGTGCGTCAGGCGGCGCCTCGCGATGAGACGCCTCGCTTCGTGCCCTCCTCGGTGTGACCCTCGTGATGCGCCCCTGGTGTGACCCCGCTCTTCCGGGTGTGACTCCTGCGGCGCCGGCCCGCCTTCCGGGCCGGCGCCCCGATCGCCCACCGCCACCTCCTTCGTACGGCTCCCCTCGACCCGGAGGAACGCCTCCCATGTTCGACACAGTTCTGGTCGCCAACCGCGGAGAGATCGCCCTGCGGGTGATCCGCACCCTGCGGCGGCTCGGTGTCCGCTCGGTCGCCGTGTTCAGCGACGCGGACGCGGACGCCCCGCACGTCCGCGCAGCCGATGTCGCGGTCCGCCTCGGCCCGGCCGACCGCAGCGACAGCTCGGCCGCCGAGACCTACCTGCGCACGGACCAGATCCTCGCCGCCGCCCACCGCACCGGCGCCCAGGCCGTCCACCCCGGCTACGGCTTCCTCGCCGAGAACTCCGGCTTCGCCCGCGCCTGCGCCGACGCGGGCCTCGTCTTCATCGGACCACCTCCCGGTGCCGTCGAGCTGATGGGTGACAAGATCAACGCCAAGGAGGCCGTACGGGCCGCCGGCGTCCCGGTGGTCCCCGGCAGCCAGGCCACCGCGCCCACCGACGAGGACCTCGTCGCCGCCGCCGACGAGATCGGCTACCCGGTGCTGCTCAAGCCCTCCGCCGGCGGGGGCGGCAAGGGCATGCGCCTGGTGCGGGACCGCGCCGACCTGCCCACCGAGATCGCCGCAGCCCGCCGCGTCGCCCGCACCGCCTTCGGCGACGACACGCTGCTGCTGGAGCGCTGGATCGACCGGCCGCGCCACATCGAGGTGCAGGTGCTGGCCGACGCCCACGGCACCACCGTCCACCTCGGCGAGCGCGAGTGCAGCCTCCAGCGCCGCCACCAGAAACTGATCGAAGAGGCTCCCTCCGTTCTCCTCAATGCCGAGACCCGCGCCGCGATGGGCGCCGCGGCCGTCCGCGCCGCGGAGTCCTGCGGCTACACCGGAGCCGGCACCGTGGAGTTCATCGTCCCCGGCATCGACCCGGACGCCCCCTCCTCCGCCGCCGAGGGGGTGCGGGACTTCTTCTTCATGGAGATGAACACCCGTCTCCAGGTGGAACACCCCGTCACCGAGCTCGCCGTCGCCGTCGGCCCGGACTCGGCCCGGCTCGACCTGGTCGAGTGGCAGCTGCGCGTCGCCGCCGGCGAACCGCTCACCTTCTCCCAGTCCGACATCTCCTTCCTGGGCCACGCGATCGAGGCCCGCATCTGCGCCGAGGACCCGGAGCGCGACTTCCTGCCCACCGGCGGCCGCATCCTCGCCCTGGACGAGCCGCAGGGTGAAGGCATCCGCGTCGACTCCGGTGTCGCTCCCGGCACCGTCGTCACCAGCGCCTACGACCCCATGCTCGCCAAGGTCATCGCGTACGGGCCCGACCGCCCGACCGCGCTGCGCCGGCTCCGCGCCGCCCTGGCCGACACCCGGATCCTGGGTGTCACGACCAACACCGGCTTCCTGCGCCGGCTGCTCGCCCACCCCGAGGTCGTCGCCGGACGACTGGACACCGGGCTGGTGGAACAGACGGCCCAGCAGCAGCCGGCCCTGCTCGCCGCGCCGTACTCCCCGTCCAACGCGCCGGCCCCGGTCGGCTCCGCGGACGCTGCCGGCTCCCCGGCCGCTGCGGACGCCGCGGGTTCGGCGCACTCCGCGAACCCGGTGGACTCCGCGGGCTCGGTGGACTGCGCGAACGGAACCGCGGCTGCGGCGCCCGAACCGCCGTCACCCGCTCACCTCCTCTACTACGCGGCCGCACTCGCACGGCACCTGGAACTCACCCCGGCCGCCGACCCCGGCGGCTGGACCGACCCGTTCTCCCTTCCCTCCGGCTGGCGCCTGGGCGGCACCCCCGCCTGGACCACCCACCGACTCCGTACCCCCGGCCAGGACCCGGTGTCGGTGCGCATCCGTTCGATCACTGCGGGCAACGTAACCGGCGCCACTGACAATCCGGCCGGGCTCACCCGCGAGGTGGAACTCCGGCTCGACGCCGGGCCGGTCCACCGCGCCCGCGCGAGCCTGGCCGGGGACCGGCTGCACCTGACCGTCGACGGCGTGCAGACCGCCTTCGCGCTGGCCACCGACACGGCCCCGGGCCTGCCGGCCGGCCCGGTGACCTGGCTCGGCATCGAGGGCGACGCCTGGCCGCTGCACGCCTACGACCCGGCCGTCGAGAGCGCTGCCGGAGCGGGCGCGCACCACGGCGCCCTGACCGCCCCGATGCCCGGCACCGTCACCGTCGTGAAGACCACGGCGGGCGAGGCCGTCCGCAAGGGCCAGCCCCTGCTCGTGCTGGAGGCCATGAAGATGGAACACGTGATCGCCGCCCCGCACGACGGCGTGGTGGCCGAGCTGCGGGCCGCCGCCGGCGCCACCGTCGCGATGGAGGACCTGCTGGTCGTGGTCACCCCGGCAGCGGAGGCCACCGAGCCCGCGGAGGTGCGGTCGTGACCGCCCGGGAGCCCCTCGCCGACGAGACCGTCGCCCGCGACCCCGACACCCTCGACCTGGGCCTGCCCGACCCGGTCCGCGCCCCGGGGCTGCCCGAGGAGGTCCGGATCCACGAGGTCGGTCCGCGCGACGGTCTGCAGAACGAGGGTTCGCTGGTGCCCGCCGAGGTCAAGGCGGAGTTCATCACCCGGCTCGCGGCCGCCGGGCTGCGGACCGTCGAGGCCACCAGCTTCGTTCACCCGAAATGGGTACCCCAGCTCGCCGACGCCGAGGAACTGATGCCCCGGCTCGCCGACCTGCCCGAGCGCCACCCCGGCCTGCGGCTGCCGGTGCTGGTGCCCAACGAGCGCGGCCTCGACCGCGCGCTCGCCCACCGCGCCACCGACATCGCGGTCTTCGCCAGCGCCACCGAGACCTTCGCCCGGCGCAACCTGAACCGCTCGGCGGACGAGGCCATGGCGATGTTCCGCCCGGTCGTGACCCGGGCCGCCGAGGCCGGGGTCACGGTCCGCGGCTACCTCTCGATGTGCTTCGGCGACCCCTGGGAGGGTCCCGTCCCGGTCGAGCAGGTGGTGCGGTACGGCGTGCAGCTGCTGGAGATGGGCTGTGCGGAGCTGAGCCTCGGCGACACCATCGGCGTGGCCACCCCCGGCCAGGTCAGCGCCGTGCTGGCCGGTTTCGCGCGGGCCGGCGTGCCGGCCGACCGGCTCGCCGTGCACTTCCACGACACCTACGGCCAGGCGCTCAGCAACACGCTGGCCGCCCTGCGCGAGGGCGTCACCACGGTGGACGCCTCGGCCGGCGGGCTGGGCGGCTGCCCGTACGCGAAGAGCGCCACCGGCAACCTGGCCACCGAGGACCTGGTGTGGATGCTGCACGGACTCGGCATCCGGACCGGCGTCGACCTGCGCGCACTGGTCGCGACCAGTGGCTGGATGGCCGAGCGCCTCGGTCGTCCGAGCCCGTCCCGCACCGTCCAGGCGCTGCTCGGCACCGCCCGGGGCTGACCGGCCCCGGCCCGACTCCCCGGCGCCGGCCGCCCGTTCGGTCCGGCCGGCGCCCCGCGCACCCCGTTCATCCCTCAATCACACCGTGCGACCGTCACACCGTCAGACGGACTGCCGGTACCCCGTTGACGCCCGCGGCCACCCCGGCCGGGCACCAGGAGGATCAGATGCTCGACCACCGGCTCAGCAGCGAGCACGAGGAACTGCGGCGCACCGTCGCCGAATTCGCCCAGGACGTGGTGGCGCCCAAGATCGGCGGATTCTACGAGCGGGAGGAGTTCCCCTACGAGATCGTCCGGGAGATGGGGCGGATGGGCCTGTTCGGCCTGCCCTTCCCGGAGGAGTACGGCGGCATGGGCGGCGACTACTTCGCGCTCGGCCTCGCCCTGGAGGAACTCGCCCGCGTCGACTCCTCGGTGGCGATCACCCTGGAGGCCGCGGTCTCGCTCGGCGCGATGCCGATCCACCTGTTCGGCACCGAGGAGCAGAAGCGGGAGTGGCTGCCCCGGCTGACCTCCGGCGAACTCCTCGGCGCCTTCGGCCTGACCGAGCCGGAGGGCGGATCGGACGCCGGCGCCACCCGGACGACCGCCCGGTACGACGAGACCACCGACGAGTGGGTCATCAACGGGACGAAGTGCTTCATCACCAACTCCGGCACCGACATCACGGGTCTGGTCACCGTCACCGCGCTCACCGAACCGATCGCTCGTTCGAGTGAAGAGGGCGAATTCCGCTCGCCTGTGCGGGAGATCTCCTCCATCATCGTGCCCACCGGGACCCCGGGGTTCCAGGTCTCGAAGAAGTACTCGAAGGTCGGGTGGAGCGCATCCGACACCCGCGAACTGTCCTTTACCGACTGCCGCGTTCCCGCGGCCAACCTGCTGGGCGAGCGTGGCCGAGGCTACGCCCAGTTCCTGCGGATCCTCGACGAGGGCCGCATCGCGATCGCAGCCCTGGCCACCGGCCTGGCCCAGGGGTGCGTGGACGAGTCCGTCAAGTACGCCGGCGAGCGCCGGGCCTTCGGCCGGCCGATCGGCGCCAACCAGGCCATCCAGTTCAAGCTTGCCGACATGGAGCTGCGCGCCCACACCTCCCGCCTGGCCTGGCGGGACGCCGCCTCCCGGCTGCTGCACGGCGAACCGTTCAAGAAGGAGGCCGCGATCGCGAAGCTGTACTCGTCCGAGGCCGCCGTCGACAACGCCCGCGAGGCGACCCAGATCCACGGTGGGTACGGCTTCATGAACGAATTCCCGGTCGCCCGCTTCTGGCGCGACTGCAAGATTCTCGAGATCGGGGAGGGCACGTCCGAGGTTCAGCGCATGCTCATCGCCCGGGAGCTCGGCATCACGTCGTGACGAACATCTCCTGATGGTCACTTCCTGTACCGAGCCCGCCGGTCAACCTGCCGCTCCTCAGAGGGTGTTGAGGAGCCGCCGACGGTGGAGGAGGCACCAGGGGACATCAGGGACAGCACCACGCCCGGGACCGCGCCCGGCCCACGCCCGGGCCGGCGAGAGGGTCCGCGAGGCGTCCGCGAGGCGTTTGCGGAGCCCGAGCCGACCCGACGGCTCCGCAGGCCTCGCGGAGCCCCGGGGCGTCGTCAAGGGATCACGATCACCGGGCGGTTGGCCCGCCGCGCCAGCCGTCCGGAGACCGAGCCGAAGAGCTTGCCGAGCAGGCCGTGCGTCGTGCCCACGACGATCGCGTCGGCGGCGTACTCCCGTCCGACCTCCTCGATCTCGTGGCAGATGTCGCCGCCCCGTTCGATCAGGATCCACGGCACGCCGGCGAGGAAGTCCGCGCAGGCGAGTTCCAGGCCGAGGACCTCGGTCCGGTGGTCGGGCAGGTCCACGAAGACGGGGGGCTCACAGCCCGCCCAGACCGTGGCCGGCAGCCGGTTGGCGACGTGGACGATCACCAGGCCGCACTGCGACCGGCGGGCCATGCCGACGGCGTAGGCGAGTGCTCGCTCGCTCGACAGCGAGCCGTCGAATCCGACCACGACGCCGTGCTGGAACACGGGGTCGAGGGAGCGTCCGGGCGCTTCCTGCGCCGAGGGATCGGTGGTGCCCCCGATGGCGCCGGGAACCGCCTCCGGGCGCTCCGCGTCCGGGCCGGGGCGGCCCGTCACCGGGGGCTCCGCAGGGCCCGACGGCAGCCCACCGCGCCGTTGCCGGGGCGCTCCTGGACGCTCGCGCCGGGCGAGGGTGCCACGGCGGGCGAAGCTGCGCAGCGCTCCGACGAGGCCATGGGGTTGCCCGCGTTCAGCACCTGCGGACGCGGGAAGGCCCTCGAGGCGGGAGACACCGGCGACGCGGGACAGCATGCCGGCCGGGGCGCCACCGGGCGAGTCTTCAAGCGAGTCATCGGGAGCGCCGGCGGATTCGTCAGCCGGAACGCCGAGCGGCAGGTGGCCGACCGCCTTGGCGGCATCGGCATCGGCATCGGCATCGATGGCGTCGGCGACATCGACGTCCTCGGCGTGCGGGGTGTGTCCGTCTGCAGGCGCCTCACCGGAGCGGGCAGCACGGTCGGAGGGGTCGGAGCGGTCGCCGGCGTGGCCTTCGCCATGCTCGTCCGGGACTTCCTCGCCGCACCGCTCCCCGCCCCCTTCGTCCCGCCCGTCGAGGCGTCCGTCGGTGCGCTCGGCTCGGCGCCCGTCGGCCGGAGGGAGGTCCGTTCGGGCGCCGTCACCCTCGGGCCCTGCGCCCGTACTGCGAGGCGCGTCCGGCTCGACCGGTCGGGAAGGCTCAAACACAGCCATGGCTCACGGCTCTTCGAGGGAGAGGGGCCGACAGGAGAGGACAACGCTGCCCGGGCGGCAGGCCCGCCCACGGGATGACGTCGGTCTACACCGAGCAGCACCGTATGTGACCTGTTCCTTTCAGAGTACGACGGGCAGGGGGGCCAGCCCAGCGGCAGAGCCCCGGAGCGATGTTGTTCCCGCGAAAGAGGGATGCGCACGCCGAAACAGTGCGCCCTGCCCGCAAGCGATCGCGCCCCCTACGGAAAAGAGGTTCCCTGGAGCTTGACTGAGCCGACCGGAAGGCGCAACAGGCCCGCCGGACACCGTGACCGGACTGTCATGGATTGGCGACGATCAGTTGCCGGATGTCGCGAACCGTTACGCCGCGCACACCCCGCCGGCGCCCCTGGTCGCGCCGTGGTCCCGGTCCCCCACCCCGCCGGACCACCCGCGCCGGACCCCGTCCGTCCCGCGCGCCGGGCCCGTTTCGGCCACTCTGTACGGCTTCACGACGCGCTCTGGCATTTGCCAGGTGCATAGGCTCGGGCGCTGGCACCATGCTCGGCATGCCGCTGCTCCTGTTCGACCTCGACAACACGCTGCTGCCCCGGGACGCCGCCTTCCGGGCCTGGGCGGAGGACTTCCTGTCCGAACACCGCCTACCGCCCGGTGACCTCGACTGGTTCGTCACCCTCGACGGCAGCGGGTACGTGCCGCGCAGCACCGTACTGTCCGCCGTGCGGCGCCGCTACGGCCTGGACGCCTCCGTCGAGTTCCTGCTCGCACACTTCCGACGCGGCATCAACTCGCACATCCACTGTCCACCCCGCCATGTCGAGGCGCTGCGGGCCGCACGGGCGGCGGGGTGGACGCTCGGGATCGTCTCCAACGGCGGCACCAGACCCCAGTTGGAGAAGATCCGGCGGACCGGACTGGGGTCCCTGGTCGACGGCTGGGTGATCTCGGAGGAGGCCGACTGCGTCAAGCCGGACCCGCTGATCTTCGAGATCGCGGCCCAGCGGTGCGGCGTCCGGCCGTCCGGGGACTGGCAGGCGCACACCTGGATGGTCGGGGACCATGCCCCCGCCGACATCGCCGGCGCCGAACTGGCCGGGCTGCGCAGCGTCTGGCTGCACCACGGTCGGCCGTGGGCGGAGAACGGATACCGGCCGACCCTGAAGGCGGCCGGTCTGCCGGAGGCCGTCGGACTGGTGCTGGCCGCCCGCAACGCACCCTCGGCCCGGTCGGGACTGCGGGCCGACGTCCGGCTCGGCGTCCGGGCGAGCGGGCCGGTGCGTCGGCAGGCCGCCACGGCGGCCGCGCACGGGCCACTCCGTGCGACGGCGCTGCTCGGCGCACGGTCCGGCGCACGCCCGCCGGGGACCGCCCTGGACGGCCCGAGTGCGCCCGTTCCCGGAAGCGCCGGGACGGTCGGCGCCTCGGGCTCCGGAGCGGTTCCCGCTGTCCGAAACCGATCAGGCGAGTTTGCCTTGATCGCCGACGGCCGCCAGGGCACCGGGGCGGGCGTGGAGCCGGGGCCGAAGGCTGCTGGCGGGGCCCTTCCGGGGACGTCCGCCGGGACGCGGCCGGTCGCGGACGACGGCCCGGCGGCTGCGCCGGCGACCCCAACGCCCCTTCGTAGGAGGGCTGATGGGATCGTACCCGCCCGGACCGTGTTCGTCGCGCCGCAGCCGGTCGCACCGACCATGACGACGCCCGCCGCGGCCGCCCGGTAGCGCCCGAGCCGGTTCCGTCCGGCGCCGGGGGCCCCGCCCGAAACCGGACACACGACGTCGCCGCATGCGCCGCCGCCGCAGGCGGCCACCTCCTTCCGCCCGCAGGCCCCGCTACGGCATGCCGGAACCCCTGCCCCGGCACCCCCATGCCCCGCCCGAACCCGAACTCGGAACCCCGAGCCCGATCCCGAGCCCGGGGATCTGATCCCTGGCCGTGCGAGCGCCCCCACCCGGTGCCTCGGCCCTTCGCCCCCGCCACCACGCTGCGCTCCGCGCCCTGCCTGCTGCGCCCCGCCTCTGCCGCCCCTGCGCCCCGTCCCCGTGCAGCCGATGCCGCTGGTCAGCCACCCAGCGAGGTGCGGCTCCACCAGCAGGTGCGGGCCCGTTCGGCGAACCCGAGGGAGCGGTAGACCGGTTCACCGGCCGAGGTCGCGACCAGGGTGGCCGGGCGGTCCGGGTGGGCGTGAGCCAGGGCGGTGCGCAGCAGGGCGCGGGCCACTCCGCGGCCGCGCCGGTCGGGCAGGGTGGCGACCCAGTACACCCCGGTGGCCCGGCCGTCGTCGTACGTGAGGCAGGCAGCCGCCGGGGCACCGTCGACCCGGCCCAGCCAGGCCCGGCAGTCGGGTCGGCCCAGGAACCGGTCCGGGAGCGCGTCGTTGCGCGTCCAGGGCTGACGGGCGGGCAGGGGGAATCCGTCCACGATGGTCCGCTCGACCTGCGCGAAGCCGTCCCCGTCCGTCGCCTCATCCACCGTCAGGGAGCCTCCGTCGCGCAGTTCGACGACGACGGGAAGCCCGGTGGCAGCGCCCGCCACCGGGCCGGGCTCACGCACCATCACCGGCATGATCAACGCCCGGGCGGCTCCGAGGCGGGACAGGTCGAGCCTGCCGTACGGGTCCTCCAAGGTGAAGCGAACGGTCTCCCAGTCCTCCAGGATCTCCGCCAACTCCTTCTCCAGGAGCGCGGGTTCACGGGGGGCTCGGGTGACCACGAAGCGGTGGGCGTCGTCCGGGGTGCGCGCGCAGCGGACCGCCGTCAGCCCCGGCTGGACCCGGGACCGCCAGTCGTGCGCACGGGCTTGGGCGAGCCAGAAGGCTGCGGCGTTGTCGTTGGCCAGTTCGAGCCGGCTGTCGCTGGTCATGGCAGGACCGTAGCCCCCGTACCCGCGCCCCTGCTCAGCCGTACCGGCACTGGCCGGATGAAGCCTGGGAGGCGCACGGCCTGCGCCCGTGCGCCCTCACGTGCACCGCCGATTTTCAGTCAAAATCCTGCTTGTCCCTCCACCTTGGGCAAACCCGCAGCCCAGACCCGCCTCCCGGGTGCCCGGAAGCCGGACGCCCCAGGAACCGTCCCGCCACAACCAGCCACCGTTGCACCGGCCCTCTTCCCAGAAAGGTCGACGGGTGCCACGCTTCGTGATCGAATGCATCACGCCAAATTGCCATGTCGACATAGCGTCGGATGGTGAACTTGTCACAACGGCAATGGTCGACCCGATAGATTTCGATCTTGGCTAGCAGTGCCGCACCACCCACACCACACCACCGAGGGGGCTTGAGCGCCTTGAGCAGGGTGAGCAGGAGCGACGCGGGTCCTGACAGCGGCCAGGCGCCGGCCGGCACCGCGGGTCGGTCCGCGAGAATCACCGGCGCCTCCGGCACCTCCGCGACCGCCGCCACCACCCGCACCTCCGGCACCCCGAGCGCCCCGGGCTCAGCCTCGCACTCCTCCTGCCCCCCGGCACCGTCCGCCGCCACCAGCGCCGCCCAGGCCGAGCACGGAGGCCCCGGGCACGGCGGTCCCGGATACGGAGGAGGTCACGGAGGAGGTCAGGGATACGGCAGGCCGGCGCCGTACGGGACGCCACCGTCCCAGGGCGGATTCCCGAACCAGGCCGGCCACCCCGTCCAGGGCGGCCACTCCGTCCAGGGCGGCCACCCGAGCCACGCCGGGCAGCCCTCCGGCCGAGGATCCGTCAACCCTTCGTCCCCGTACGGCGCCGCGGCCCCTGCCTTCACGGGCGAGTACTCCGGCTACAACGGCCACCAGTCATACCCCGGCGCCGGCCCGGCCCCGGCCCCGGCCCCGGCCCCGGCCCCGGCAGTGAACGGCGCCGGCGGCGCACTCGGCGGCCTCCCCCTGGGCACCGTCCAGGGCCACGGTCCGCTGACCCACGGCGGCGCCCCCGCCGGGGCGCCCGGAGGCGTCACCGCCACGGCGAACCCGTCGCCCGCCGGTGCCCCGCGCAAGCTGTCCGGTCGGCGGCGCCGGGAGACCGTCGCGGTGCTGATCTTCGGCGGCGCCCCGATCTTCGAGAGCTCCATCCCGCTCTCCGTCTTCGGCGTGGACCGCCAGGACGCCGGGGTCCCCCGCTACCGGCTGCTGGTCTGCGCCGGCGAGGAGGGCCCGCTGGCCACCACCGGCGGTCTGACCCTCTCCGCGCCGTACGGGCTGGAGGCCCTCGCGCGGGCCGGCACGATCGTCGTCCCGGCCTGGCGTTCGATCTCTCAGCCCCCGCCGGTCGAGGCGATCACCGCCCTGCGCAAGGCCCACCACGAGGGCGCCCGGATCATCGGGCTCTGCACCGGCGCCTTCGTGCTCGCCGCCGCCGGCCTGTTGGACGGCCGCCCGGCGACGACCCACTGGATGTACGCGCCGACCCTCGCCAAGCGCTACCCCCGGGTGCACGTCGACCCCCGCGAGCTCTTCGTGGACGACGGCGACGTGCTCACCTCGGCCGGTACCGCCGCCGGGATCGACCTGTGCCTGCACGTGGTCCGCAGCGACCACGGCGCCGAAGCTGCCAACGCGCTGGCCCGCCGGCTGGTGGTGCCCAGCCGCCGCGGCGGCGGTGGACAGGCCCAGTACATCGATCAGTCTTTACCGGAGGAGATCGGCAACGACCCGCTGGCCGAGGTGGTCACCTGGGCACTGGAGAACCTGAACCAGCAGTTCGACGTCGAGGTGCTGGCGGCCCGCGCGTACATGAGCCGCCGCACCTTCGACCGACGGTTCCGCACGCTCACCGGCAGCGCGCCGCTGCAGTGGCTGATCACCCAGCGGGTGCTGCAGGCGCAGCGGCTGCTGGAGACCTCGGAGCTGTCGGTGGACGACGTCGCGCGCCGGTGCGGCTTCCGTTCTCCGGTGGCCCTGCGCGGTCACTTCCGCCGTCAGCTCGGGGTCTCCCCCGCCGCGTACCGGACCAGCTACCGGGCCCGTCGGCCCGGTCAGCAGGCGCCCGGCCCGGCCGGGACGCACGGCGGCGACCTCCGGCTGCCCGGTGGGCTGGCGCACCCGGCGTCTGCCGCCGCGGCGGCGGCCTCGGCGGGCGGGGCACCGTTCGGCGCGGCGGCGCACGGCGCGCAGCCGGCCCACGCGTTCCCGGCCGGGGGCGGGGCACAGGGCCCGGGCGGTCAGCCCGGCCAGCACGGTCAGGCGGGACAGCACGGGCAGCAGGGCCAGCACGGGCAGCAGGTCGTCCCCGGGCAGCCGGTGCTACACGGCCACGCCGGTCCGTACGGGCCGGGGCAGGCCGGGACGTCGACCGCCCCGGGCTTCCACACCCGCGCGGGCCAGCCCTATCCGCACCAGCAGGCCGGGCAGCAGCCGCACTCCGGGCAGCAGGGTGCGGCGCGCGGTCCGGTGCGGGCTCCGCTGGTGCCGCCGCAGGCGGGGCCGGGTGCGGGGCGTCCGCCGCGGACGGCCGAGCACGCGGCGGCCGAGGACGGCCACCCCCAGCCGGGGGCGCGCGGTCAGGGTCAGGGTCACCGCAGTGCGGTGGAACGGCCCGGGGACGAGCCGGGTGCGGCCGGGCGCCCGCACGGTGCGCCGGGCGGCCGGGTGCCGACCACCGCCGCCGGGCAGTCGGCGGCCGGGGCGGGCGAGCTCCGGGGCCGGCAGTCCCGGGCGCCGCAGGCACGCCCCCAGGGCGGTCGCACCGCGGCGCCGGACGGCGGACGGACACCCCGCGAGGGGCGCCCCGCACGGGACGGCCACGGCGGCCGCGGTGCCCGGGACGGCGAGCACCCGGACGGCCGGGGCCCGCACGGCGAGGCGGAGGAGCGTCAGGCCGAGGGGGTCGCTCCGGCGCCGCGCTCGGCTCCAGCGGTGCCCGCGGCGCGTGATCGCGCCGTAGGGTGAGTTGCGTGAATGACCGTTTGGTATGGATCGACTGTGAAATGACGGGCCTCGACCTCGACCGGGACGCCCTGGTCGAGGTCGCGGTGCTGGTGACGGACTCCGAGCTGAACATCCTCGGCGAGGGCGTGGACGTCATCATCCGCCCTCCCGCGGAGGCGCTGGCGAACATGCCCGAGGTGGTGCGCGAGATGCACACCTCCTCGGGTCTGCTGGAGGAGCTGGAGCAGGGCGTGACCCTGGCCGAGGCCGAGGAGCGGGTCCTCGCGTACGTGCGCGAGCACGTGCCGGAGGCCGGGAAGACGCCGCTGTGCGGCAACTCGGTGGCCACCGACCGCGGCTTCCTGGCCCGGGATATGCCGGCCCTGGAGAAGCACCTGCACTACCGGATCGTGGACGTCTCCTCGATCAAGGAGCTCGCCCGCCGCTGGTACCCGAAGGCGTACTACAACAGCCCGCGCAAGGGCGGGAACCACCGGGCGCTCGCCGACATCCGCGAGAGCATCGACGAACTGCGGTACTACCGCGAGGCGGTGTTCGTGCCGCAGCCCGGCCCGGACGCCGATACCGCGCGCGCCATCGCCGAGAAGTACCAGGCCCCGGCCGGCTGAGCCCGCCGGCGCGACCGGTCCTGCCGGCGACCGGCCTGACCCGGCGCGGGCGACGACCCCTGTCGCGGCGACCGAACCGCCCGGTCCGGTCGGCCGACCGGGCCGGTCCCGACCGGCCGAGCCCGACCCGCCCGACCCGGCCTCGCCGAGGCCCGAGGGTTCCGCCGAGGCCCTACGGCTCCGCCGACGCCCAGGCCCGTCGGCCGCCGCGACAGGGGTCGCCCGAACGGTCCTGCGGGGCCGGAGGGGGTGCCCGCGTCCGCCGGAACGAAACCCTGGCGCGAGCACCCTCTCGGATCCTGTAGAGTTCTTCCTGTCGGAACGGGAACGCGAGAGCGGGAACGGACCGGACAGATGGTGGGTGTAGCTCAGTTGGTAGAGCACCTGGTTGTGGTCCAGGTGGTCGCGGGTTCGAGTCCCGTCACTCACCCCAGAGCCCGAGGGGCCGATCTCTTCAAGAGGTCGGCCCCTCGGGCGTTTTCGCATGGCCTCAGTTGTGCACGGTGGTCAGGGATTTCCGCTCGGCCCCTGCCGCAGGAAGCTACCGGCTAGTAACATCGTCGCCATGACCACTCCTTCGATCGGCCAGATGCTCGACGCCACGGTGCCGATGGCGCACACCCTGAAGCTCGAGTACCTGGAGACCACCCCGGAGCGCGCCGTCCTCCGGCTGCCCGACCAGCCCGCGTACCACAACCACGTCGGCGGCCCGCACGCCGGCGCGATGTTCACGCTCGCCGAGTCCGCCAGCGGCTGCATCGTGCTCGCCGCCTTCGGGGACCAGCTGTCCCGCGCCGTTCCGCTCGCCGTGAACGCCGAGATCGCCTACAAGAAGCTGGCCATGGGCGACGTCACCGCCACCGCCGTGCTCGGCCGCCCGGCCGCCGAGGTCGTCGCCGAGCTGGACGCCGGCGGCCGTCCCGAGTTCCCGGTCACCGTCGAGATCACCCGCGCCGATGGCGCCGTCACCGGTGTGATGACGGTCACCTGGACCCTGCGCCCCAACTCCTGATCCCCGCGCGGTCGGTGGGGCCCCGGGTTGACCGGCCCGGGGCCACCGGCGCGATGACTGTCCGTGACGGCGGGCGTGACCTCGGCGCCCGTCCGCTCGTTCTCAATTCACATGCGAGCCAATCACGCGACGAAGCCCCTGGAACCCGTCCGCCGCGGCATCGCCGGAGCGGGACGGGCGCTCGCCCGGTGGCTGCCCCGCCCAGGCACCGTCGCCGCCGGAGGGGCCCTGCTCGCACAACTCTGGGGCGTGGGGGCGCCGGGCGCGTACGCCGCCCCGGTCGAACCGCCACGCGGACAGACCCAGCCCGCCGTCCGCGGCGCCCTGCGCGGCGGCCCGGTGATCGACGGCCAGTCAGCCGTCCGTCCGCCGGCCCCGGCCCCGACATCCATCCCGCCGTCGGCCTCGACGTCGGGCTCCCCGGGGCTCGCCGGGGAGCTGACCGGCGTGGCGCCGGTCAGCGGAGCCGGCGGCGGGATCGGCGGCGTCCTCCAGCAGCGCATCCGGGACGGCGGACTGCCCCTCCCCGGGCAGCAGGCCGCGGTGCCCGACGCCTTCGCGCTCGCCTCCGGACTGCTCGGCAGCGCCCCCGCCCAGGACCGCCCGGCCGAGGGCCGGGCCTCCCGCGCCGGCGAGCCCGCCGAACCGCCCACCGACGCGCAGCCGGGCGACCGGCGGCCCGTGCCCCAGCCCGGGTCCGGGACGGCGGACGCTCCGCCGGTCCAGGAGGCGGCGGTCCACGAGGAGCAGGACGCGGTGGAGCCGGCCGACGCGGCAGGCGCCGCAGCCCCCGCCACCTCCTCCGCGTCGTCCGGCGAACCCGCCACCCCGGCGGAGGGCGGGCAGCCCGAGACGCTTGCCCTGGCCGACACCTCGACCGAGACGGCCGTCGACGACGGCTCCGCGACGGCCACCGCGGTGCTCGCTCCCATCGCCGCCGGGCTGCTGCTCACCGGCGCCGCAATGTTCAAGCACCGCGGACTGCCGCGCGGGCACTGATCGACGGCCGGCCCACGGACCGAGCCCGCGCTCCTGCGCATCGCAGCGCGAGCCGCCGGAACCTGACCCGGCGGGCGAGCTCTCGTCGGCAGGCTCCACCGTCCCGGCGCGCTCCGCCCGGCGCCGAGAGTGAGGCGGCACGAGCGAGGCGACACGAGCGGAGGGCGAGGCGGCGCCTGCCCGGTGCTCGGGCCTCGCCGCCGTGCAGGGCGGAACAGGACCGGTCAGCGCCACCGCGCCCGCCCGCGGCGGCCGTCAACGCCCTCCGCGGTGGCCAACCCCCGTCAGCGGTTGCCCCTGCCGTCAGCGGCCGGCAGAGGCCCGGCCCTTCGCAGAAGACCGGCCGTCAGCGGAAGACGCCCGGCGGAGGGGCCGGGGACGGCGCGGCGGTGGCGTCCGTGGCCGGAACCGCCCCGGCGGTGAAGTCGCTGAGCGCACGCCCGTGTTCGACCCGCCCGTGGGCGGAGTCGGAGGCGACGCGACGGGTGAGGTCGGGAACGGGGAGCGGTGTGTGGGCCGCGGCGAGGACCAGGTTGCCGAAACGCTTGCCGCGCAGCACCGCCGGGTCGGCGACCAGGCAGAGTTCGGGGAAGACCGCGGCCAGGGTGGCGACCTGGGAGCGGGCGAAGGGCAGGGCCGCGCCGTCGGCGATGTTGGCGGTGTACCAGCCGCCGGGGGCGAGCGCGCGGGCCGCCAGGGCGGTGAACTCGACGGTGGTGCAGTGCGCCGGGGTGCGGGCGCCGGAGAAGACGTCGGCGATGACCAGGTCGACGCTGCCTTCGGGGGTGCGCTCCAGCACGCTGCGGGCGTCCGCGCCGCGCACCTTGATCTGCCAGCCGCGTTCCAACGGGAGTTCGGTGCGGACGAGTTCGGTGAGTGCGGTGTCGATCTCGGCGACCTGCTGGCGCGAGCGCGGTCGGGTGGCGGCCACGTAACGGGCCAGGGTGAGGGCACCGCCGCCCAGGTGCAGCACGGTCAGCGGGCGGCCGGGCGGGGCGGCGAGGTCGATCAGGTGGCCGAGCCGGCGCTGGTACTCGAAGCCGAGGTGGGTCGGGTCGGCGAGGTCGACCATGGACTGCGGGGCGCCGTCGATGAGCAGCGTCCAGGCGGCGGAGCGGTCGCGGTCGGGGCGCAGTTCGGCCGTGCCGGAGCCGACGGGGCGGGTGAGCGGGCCCTGGGCGTGGGTGCGGCCGCCCGGCCCGGTGGTGACCGCCGGTTCCGGGCCGCGCACGGCTCTGCTGCTTCGTCCCATGGCGGCCATTATCGCCGCCGCAGGGCGACACCCCTGGTCCGGGGCGTGCCGCAGGGGCCCGGCCGGGGACGGTACGGGGCCCGGCCGGGTCCTCGCGGCACGCCGGTCAGAACGGGCCGAGACCGCCCGCGGTGAGCGTGCAGGCGGCCTCGCAGAGGGCGGAGCGGAGCACCCAGGCGTCGGTGGGGCGGACGGCACGGCCGGCGCCGGCGGGCGGGATCACCCAGCACGGGTCGCCGGCGGCCGGCACCAGCGCGCCGGCCGTACAGGAGCTGCCGGGCAGGTGCCACGTCTCCCAGGTGCCGGCGGGGACGAGGAAGGAGACGGCGCTGCCGTCGCGGCTCTGCAGGACGGCTCCGCAGGCGCGTCGCAGACGCAGGATGTCGACCGCTTCCAGGCCGTGCCGGAGGGCGACCGTCACGGTGTCGCAGGTGGTGACGAGGGTGCCCTGCTCGGGAGCGGCGGCGTCCCGGCGCCGGCCGCCGCAGGGGCCGCAGCCGCCGCCGACCTGGCCCCCGCCCGGGAAGCGGTCGTCGGCGGGGTCGGGGAGCAGGGCGGGGGCGGCGCCGGCGAGCACGCCCCCGGGGACGGGTCGGTACTGCGGCAGTCCGGTGGCCATCACGGGCCCTCCTGTACCTCGTCGGGGTCGGAAGCGCGGCCGCCGGAGGTGGGGCGCCGGGGCGGGGACGGGCCGGGGACGGCCTGGGCTTCCACGTATCAGGACAACGCGGAGATGGCACCCGAGGCCACGGGGCGCCTTACAGCAAGGCATGGCATTTCATGGCGGATATCCCGCAACAACGCCCGGTTTGTGCGGAATTGACGGCCGATGTCCCACAAACCGACTGTGGCCGGTCGGTAACTCCGAGTACTCTCGCCCCCATGGCAGCCACCCCACCGGCCGAGCCGAACCGACCGTCCCCCAACACCGTGATGCGCGCACTGCGCGGCGACCGCTCACCCGGCGAGTTCGCCATGGCCGTGCGACGGGCAGCCCGCGAGATCGGCGAGCACGTGTCCTGCGACGCCCGCTACATCGGGCGCATCGAGTCCGGTGAGATCCGCTGCCCCAACTACGCCTACGAGCGGGTCTTCCGGCACATGTGGCCGGGCCGCACCCTCACCGACCTCGGCTTCGCACCTCGCGCCGCCGTCCGCCGCCGCTCGGCGGACGGCGGCGGGGCGGCCGGGGCGGCGGAGGCGCCCCCGCTCCGCTCCGTGCTCCACCCGCCGTTCCCGCCCCTGCCAGCCCCGCGCCCACCGCTCTCCACCCAACTCCCGTACGCTGCCTCGCCGTACCCGGATCCAGCCGCTCCGGACGGGCCCCCGTGGCCGAGGGCCGGCGCGGTGCCCAGGGGGCCCGACGGATCGCCCTATCTCGACGAGGAGAACGACGACGTGCGTCGCCGTACGTTCCTGGCCGGCGGCTCGACCGCGCTGGCCACCGTGATCGGCATCGACCGGCCGGCCGCGGCCGGTCCGGTGACCGGCGCCGGCTCCCGACCGGCCGCCCGCCAAGGTGCCGTCCCGGGTGCGGAGTTCACCGCACCCGCGCTGCTCGGCCTGGAGCCGGTGGTGCCGGGCCGCCCCGGGCCGGTCCCGCCGCCCCGCAAGGTGGGCGCCGCCGAAGTGCTCGGCGTCGAACGGGCCGTCCGGGAGATCCGACTGGCCGACGACGCCCACGGCGCCGACGCCCTGTACGACATGGCCGGGCAGTCGCTGCGGACCGCCTACGTCCTGCTGAACGAGGGCGAGTACACCGCCGAGACGGAGCGCAGGCTCCAGGCGGGAGCGGGCGAACTAGCCATCTCGGTGGGCTGGTTGGCACACGACTCGAACCGGCTCGCGGACGCCCGCTCGTTCTACGCGGAGGCGCTCGCCACCGCCCGGATGGCCGGGGACTCCGCCCTGGAGGCGCACGTCTTCTGCAACAGCGCATTCCTCGCCCGGGACGCCGGGCGCCCGCGCGAGGCACTCCGTGCCGCACAGGCCGGGCAGTCCGCCGCCCGGCACCTGGACTCCGACCGGCTGCTCGCCCTGCTGGCGATGCGCGAGGCCGGCGCCTGGGCCCTGCTGCGGGACCGCCCCGCCTGCGAACGCGCGCTCGCCCGGGCGTACACGCTGTTCGACCGGGGTCCCTGCGAGGCCGATCCGGAGTGGATGACCTTCTTCGGCGAGGCGGAGATCGCCGGTCTGCAGTCGCAGTGCTGGTCCGCGCTCGGCGACTGGGACCGCGCCAGCGAGCAGGCCGCGCTCGCCATAGCGCTGCAGGAGCCGCACTTCGTCCGCAACCGGGTGCTGTACACCGCCGAGCTGGCCCACGACCGGCTCGGCCGGGGGGACCTGGCGGGCGCGGCGCACCACGGCTCGGCCGCCGTCGCCCTGTTCGGCGAGGTCCGCTCGGCCCGGATCCGCAGCATGCTGGCGGACACCGCGGGACGGCTGCGTCCGCACGCCAGGGTGCCCGAGGTCCGCCGCTTCCTGGCCGGCTACGACCAGGCCGCGGCAGCCTGAGCGGCGGCGGGCCCGGGCCTGCCGACCAGCAGCCTGGCGACCGGGGGTCCGGCGAGCCGGGACCCGGCTACCCGAGGCCCGGCGGGCTCGGCAGAGCGGGCAGCGCTCAGCCGGGTCTGGCCGGTCAGGCCGGCCATCCCGGCCGGTGGGGTCAGTGCCCCGGCTTGAAGCCGAGTCCTTCCAGGTGGGACAGGTCGTTCCACACCTCGACCGCCGGAGCGCCGTACTCCCAGGACAGCACGGACAGCGCCGCCGTCCCGAGCTTGAACCGCTGGGCGAACTCGGGCGGCAGACCCAGCCAGCGGGCGGTCAGGATGCGCAGGAGGTGGCCGTGCGCGAACACGATGACGTCCTGGTCCGCGCAGTGCATCACGGTGGTGTCCGGCTGCGGGACGCCGTGCTCGTCCTTGAGGCCGGCGAGGAAGGAGTCCACTCGGGCGGCCACCTCGGAGAGCTTCTCGCCGCCGGGCACCCCGTCGCGCCAGATCAGCCAGCCCGGGTGGTCGGTGGCCCGGATGTCCGCTCCGGTGCGGCCCTCGTACTGGCCGTAATCCCACTCCAGCAGCTCGGGGCGCTCAACCGCGCGGTCCCCGAAACCGGCCAGTTCGCAGGTCTCCTCGGCCCGGCCGAGCGGGCTGGTGTAGACGAGCGCGCCCGGCAGCCCGTTCCAGGGCGCCTTGGCGAGTCGGGCGCCGAGCGCCCGGGCCATCGCGCGGCCCTGCTCGGTCAGCGGGATGTCGGTGCGGCCGGTGTGGCGGCCGGTGGCCGACCACTCGGTCTCACCGTGGCGGACCAGCACGATTCGGGCGGGCATGGGAGGGCTCCTCGCAACGGGGCGGTCAACGGTCGGTCTCACCCTTGAGCACCGGGCTCCATGATCCCCCACCCGGGCGGCGGCCACGAGGGCGGGCCCGGTGACCGGCCGTTTCAGTGGTCGGCCGAGGTGGTCGCCACTGCCGAGCATCGGCTCGTCCGGGGCCTGCCCGGCGGCCGGCCGGACCCGGACGAGCAGGGCCCGGACGGGCGGTACCCGGACGCACCGGACCCGGGCGGGCGGGACCTCGGGCGGACGAGCCGGACCCGAGGGGGCGGGACCTCGGGCGGACGCGCAGTGCGGACGGACGAACTCACGCGCGTACGGGCCTGCCGTCGGGCGCCGGCCGACCCGGCGGTCCCCTCAGGCTCCGATGTTCTCCAGGTCGTCGAGCAGGCTCGGCTGCGTCGGCTCCCAGCCGAGGGCACTGCGGGTGTGACCGCTGGACGCGGGCTGGTCGGTCGCGAAGATCGGGCCGAGGGGCCCGAAACCGTCCTGCGGGACCGGCTGGACCGGCAGGCCGAGCCGCCGCCCGATGACCGCGGCGATGTCGCGCACCGCGTCGCCTTCGTCGGCGACGGCGTGCCACGCCGTTCCGGCCGGGGCCTTCTCCAGCGCGAGACGGAACAGCCGGGCGGCGTCGAGCGCGTGGACGGCGGGCCAGCGCTGCGCGCCGTCTCCGGGGTAGCCGGCGACTCCGGTACGGCGGGCGATGTCGGTGAGCAGTCCGGCGAATCCGCCCTGGCCCTGGTTGTGGACGGTGCGCGGCAGCCGCACCTCCGAGCTGCGCACGCCCTGCGCGGCGAGGGCGAGCGCGCGGTTCACCGACGTGCTGCGTCCGCCGACCGGCCCGTCCAAGGGCAGCGGGTCCTCCTCGGTCGAGGCGCGCCCCGGCACGTGGGGCGTGCCGGACACGGTGACGAGCGGGCGGTCCGTACCGATGAGGGCGTCACCGAGCGCCGCGAGCGCGGCACCTTCTTCGGCGACCGCGCGCGCGAGCGCCTCGGGCGAGCTGAAGTCGTGGTTGAAGGCGAGGTGGATGACGCCGTCCGCCCGATCCGCGCCGGTCCGCAGCACGTCGAGGTCGGTGAGACCGCCACGGAGCACGTCGGCTCCCGCGGCTTCGGCGCGGGCCGCGGAGGCGTCGGAACGGGCGAGGGCGGTGACGGAATGGCCTGCGTCGAGCAGTTCTGCGACGACGGCGGAGCCGAT
Organism: Kitasatospora sp. NPDC048194; assembly: GCF_043202455.1. NCBI lineage: Bacteria > Bacillati > Actinomycetota > Actinomycetes > Kitasatosporales > Streptomycetaceae > Kitasatospora > Kitasatospora sp. NPDC048194. Next base: position 22,683 of record NZ_JBIDAK010000042.1, on the reverse strand, counting down.
CAGACCCGTTCCGCCGGTGATGAAGACGCGCATGGCAAGCTCCAGGGGAGTGATGCGACTGGTGTCCCATCACCGTACACCGCGATGGGACGGATGTCGCATCACTTAGGATGGCCGTATGCCGAGATGGAAACCGGATGCCCGGCAGCGCCTGGTCGTGGCAGCGCTGAGCCTGTTCGCCGAGCAGGGCTATGACGACACGACGGTCACGCAGATCTCCGAGCGCGCGGGGCTCACCCGGAGCACCTTCTTCCGCCACTTCTCCGACAAGCGGGAGATCCTCACGGCGGGACAGACGACGCTCAGCCGCCTGCTGGCCGAGGGCATCGAAGCCGCCCCGGCGGACGCGACACCGCTGACGGCCGTCGCGGCCGGCCTGGAACGCGCCTCGGGCGAGATGACCTCGTTCAACCGCGAGCTCAGCCCGCTGCTGCACGCCGCGATCGAGGCCAACGAGGAGTTGCAGCGGCGCGACGCGCTGAAGAGCATCGGCATGGCCGCGGCCATGGTCGACGCGCTGGGGCGGCGGGGCGTGCCGGAGTCCACGGCGCAGGTGGCCGCCGGGCTCGGCGTGCTCGCGTTCAGGCTCGGGTACACCCGGTGGGCCGACCCCGCCCGCGACGAGGACCCCGGCGAGCTGGCGACCTTCACCCGAGCCGCCTTCGACGAACTCCGCGCGGCAGCCGCGGAGCTCCGCTAGCACCCGCAGTCGCCCCCTCGGCGGCGGACCGCAGCAACGATGCGCCGTCCCGACCCCCGCACACCGCCCCGACCACCCAACGCACCGCTCCGACCCCTCCCCGCGCACCGTTTCCGGCCGGAACGCGCCGGTCCGCCCCGCGTTGTCGGACCCGGATGCGACACTGGGCCGCACCATGAACGCCTCGACGAACGTCCCGCTCAGCGGGCCCGCTGAGCCGCTCGCCCAGCGGCTCGCCGAGCTGCGCGGACCGGCCCCCCAGCGCAGTCTGAACGCCCGCGCCCTCGCCGCGCTCGCCGCCAATCCGGGCTGTCACCGCCGCGCGGTGCTGGACGCGGTCGGGGTCGACAAGTCGGCGCTGGCCGCGCGGCTCGGCCGGCCCGCGCCCTTCGGCCAGTCACCCTTCGCGATCGCCCGTGGCGTGATCTTCGAGTCCCGGCTGAAGGCGGACGACTACTCGGCGCTGCTGGAGCCGCTGCGCGCCCACCTCGGCGTCCCGGCCGACGACCGCGCCCCGCTGTCGGTGCCCGACCTGCTGCACCGCTCCGGCCCGGCCGTCCGCGCCGACCGGACGGCCCAGGCGCTGGCCGCGGCAGCGGCCGAGCCTCAGGCCTGGACGCTGCTGGACCACCCGATGCTGCGCCTGGAGGTCGCGGGCGGCACCGCCTACCTGGAGCCGGACGCCCTGGTGGTGCACGGCGGGCGCTGCACGGTGGTCGAGATCAAGTCCTTCCCGGTGCTGGACGGCGGCGCCGACCCGGCGAAGGTCGGCGCCGCGGCCCGCCAGGCGGCGGTGTACGTGCTGGCGCTGCAGCGGACCGCCGCCGCGGCCGCCGGGCAGGCGCCGCCCGACGACCCGTACACCGATCAGCGGCTACCGGGCAGCCCCCGCACCACCGTGCTGCTGGTCTGCCCGAAGGACTTCGGCAACCGGCCGACGGCCGTCGCCGTCGACGTCCGCCGCGAGCTGGCCGTCACCCACCGCCAGCTGAGCCGGATGACCGGCATCGAGCGGCTGCTGGACGCCCTGCCGCCGGGCACCGACTTCGACCTGGCCACCGACGAGGACGGCACCCCGGCCCGCACCGCCGAGCAGCTGACCGCCGCGGTGGAGGCCGTCCCCGCGGCGTACAGCCCGGACTGCCTCTCCACCTGCGAACTCGGCTTCCACTGCCGCGCCCGGGCCCGCTGCGACGACAGGGTCGAGCAGCTCGGCCGGGGGGTGCGCGGGGAGCTGGGCAGCATCCGTACGGTCACCGAGGCGCTGGCCGCAGCCTCCGGCAGGGGCACCGCCGGTGCGGCCCCCGGCCCCGGCGACGACATTGCCGCCGAGCGCGGCACGGGCGAGTACGGCCCGGCCGAGTACGACGCGGCCGAGCGCCTCGCCTACGCGGCCGCCCTGCGCGCGGAAGCACTCGGTGGCCCGGCATGAGCCTGCTCACCACCCTCGCCCGGCTGGAGGCCGTCCGCAGCGGGCGCGCCGAGCCGCTGGCCACCGTCCGGCACCGGCACCTCTCCGAGCGCCCGATGGTGCTGGTCCCGTTGGCCGCCGCCGGCGAGTCCGGCGCGCCGCTGGCCGTGATGCTGGGCACCGACCGGGACGCGCCCCGGCTGCACTTCGTCCCCCAGCCGCTCAACCGCGCCCTGCGGTTCGACTTCCTGGCCGAACTGGCCGCCGACCTGCTCCCGTACCTGGAGTCCTTCGCCGACGACGTCGAGCAGATCGAGGGCTCCGAGAAGGACCCGGAGACCGGCGAGAAGACCCAGGTCTTCCGCGAGCTGTGCAGCGACGCCCCGCAGCTGATCGTCCCCAACAGCGGGGGCGTGCGCCACCTCGCGCTGATCGGCCGCTCCACCCGGTTCCGCCGCACCGCCGAGGACGCCGACCCGGGCCCGTACCCGGCGCCCCTGCGGGTGCCGCTGCTCGGGCGCTGGCTCACCCACCTCACCGACCGCGCCCAGGTGCCCGGCTCCAGCCTGCTGCTGCCGATGACCGGCCTGCTCGCCCGGCACTGGGCCACCGGCCAGAGCCATCTGGAGGACCAGCACCTGGCCGCCCAGCTGGCCTGGCACGACCCGCCGCCCGGTCTGACCGGCGCGCAGGCGGCCGAGCTGGCCGAGTCCGGCCGGGACGAGCAAGGCCTGCTGCTGCACCCGCCGGCCGGCCCGACCACCGACCCGCGCTTCGACGAGTTCGTGCTCGCCCCGGCGATCGCCCGCTACGACTCGGCCGTCACCGCCCTCCAGCACGGTGCGGACCAGCACGACGAGGTGGCCGCGGAGCGCGCCCGGGCGGCCGTCCGCTCGGCCGTCGACCAGCTGCGGGACGTGCTGAGCGCCGCCCTGCTGCCCACCTGGCGGGACGTCTGGCGGGGTCTGGACCTGCTGCGCGCCCTGCCGCCGGCCGGCCACCTGGAGGAGCGCTGGACCGGCGACCGCTGGTCCTACACCGGCCACCGGGACCGCCTGGCGGCCGGTGAGCCCCCGCAGCCCCGGCAGGACGACGCCGTCACCGCCGCCCGCAAACTCGCCCAGCGCGAGCGCGAGCAGGCGCGCCTGGACGTCCAGGAGGCGCTGGACGACCCGCTGGCGATGGCCGAGCACCGGCTCGCCGGTGAGGCGTTCAGCGGGGTGGTGACGGAGGTGGTGCCGGACTGGGACACCTCCGGCCGCTCCCCCAAGCCCCGCCCGCTGGTCACCGTGCGCACCGCCGACCGCCCGCACGCGGACCCCGGCCGGGAGGTGCACCGGGTGCACGGGCCGTCCGCGCAGCGGGCCGAGATCGTCGCGGTCGAGCCCGCCGAGGGCACCATCACCCTGCGGGTGCTGTCCGGCATGGGCCGCAAGAAGGAGCCCGAACCGGGCAGCCTGCCCGAGCCGGGCGAGCCGGTCACCTTCACCCTGTTCGAGCTGACGGTCCGCCAGTCCGCTCCGCTGCCCGAGCCGGACGACACCCCGTGGACCCACGGCGGCCCGCCCGGCGCCGCAGCCTCAGCCGCAGCCGCAGCCGCAGCCGCCCCGTCGACCGCCTCCGAGGAGTGGGAGTGATGGCCGGACCGACCCCCGACCAGGCCGGGACCCCGGCCCCCGGCCAGGCCGTGCCCCCGGGGGCGCTCCCCGAGCGGTCCCCGGGCGCCGAGTCCCCGGGCGCCGCCGCCGACGCCGCCGTGGCCCGGATCCTGGCGGCCACCGTCCACCCGGCGGTCGGCGCCCCGCGCGGCGTCGTGGTGGACTCGCCGCCCGGAGCCGGGAAGTCCACGCTGGTGGTGCGGGCCGCCCGCGAGCTGGTGGCGGCCGGCGAGCGGCTGATGATCGTGGCCCAGACCAACGGCCAGGTGGACGACCTGGTCGGCCGACTGGCCGAGAAGGCACCGGAGTTGACGATCGGCCGGCTGCACGCGGCGGACTCGGCGCCGGGCCCGGAGGTGTTGCGGCACGCCAACGTCACGCCCTCCGACAAGGTCGCCGACCTGGCCGGGCAGGACGTGGTGATCTCCACCTCCGCGAAGTGGCAGTGGGTCCGGGCGGAGGCGCCGTGGCGGCACGCGATCGTCGACGAGGCGTACCAGATGCGCTCGGACGCCCTCCTCGCGGTAGCCCGGCTGTTCGAGCGGGCGCTGTTCGTCGGCGATCCGGGCCAGCTGGACCCGTTCACCGTGGTCGGCACCGAGCAGTGGGCGGGCCTGTCCTACGACCCGTCCGGCAGCGCCGTGGTCACCCTGCTGGCACACAACCCGCAGATCGAGCCGCACCGGCTGCCGGTCTCCTGGCGGCTGCCCGCGAGCGCGGCGCCGCTGATCTCCCGGGCGTTCTACCCGTACACGCCGTTCCGCTCCGGCACCGGCCCGGACGACCGGCGGCTGACCGCCGCCGTCCGCCCCGACGGCTCGGCGCTGGACGCCGTGATCGACCGGGCCGCCGAGCACGGCTGGGCGCTGCTGGAACTGCCCGCCCGGCACACCGTACGGACCGATCCGCAGGCGGTGGCGGCCGTCGCGGCCACCGTCCGGCGGCTGCTGGAGCGCGGGCTGACGGCCCACTCCGAGCAGGGCCGGGCCCCGCTCACCGCGGACCGGGTCGCCGTCGGCACGGCGCACCGCGACCAGGCCGCAGCCGTCCGGGCGGCCCTGCTCAGGGCGGGCGTCCCGGTGGACGGCGCGGCCGGGCCGGCGGTGACCGTGGACACCGCCAACCGGCTGCAGGGCCGGGAGTACGACGTCACGGTGGTGCTGCACCCGCTCTCCGGGCGCCCGGACGCGACCGCCTTCCACCTGGAGACCGGTCGGCTCTGCGTGCTCGCCTCCCGGCACCGGCACGCCTGCATCGTGGTGGCCCGAGCCGGGATCGCCGAGCTGCTGGACGAACACCCCTCCACCGCGCCGGTCCAGTTGGGCGTCCCGGTGGCCTTCCCGGACGGCTGGGAGGCCAACCACCAGGTGCTCCAGCACCTCGGCGGCCACCGGGTCCGCCTGCGGTAGCCGCGGTCAGTCCTCGGTCTCGCACACCGCGAAGGCCACCACCGAGCCGTGCGCGGCCTGGGCGCTCCAGCCGGTCGCGTCGGCGGTCGGGCCGTTGGCGCGCACCGGACCGTCCGCGTCGGGCTGCAGCCGGTAGCCGCCGCCGGTGAGGTGGGTGCCGGCCGGGCAGGTCGCGGTCGAGACGCCGCCAGGGGCGCTGGCCGGCCCGGTGACCACCTTCGCCGTCTCGGCGGCGAAGGCCGGCGCCGCCGCCGACCCCGGGACGACCGGGGCGAGTACGGCGGCGGCGAGCAGAGCGCGGGCGGACAGAACCCGGGCGAGCCGAGCGCGTCCGGACACGGCCCGGGCGGACAGAACCCGGGCGAGCCGGGCGCGTCCGGACAGGGCCCGGACGGACAGGGTGCGGGCGGACACGGCCCGGGCGAAAAGGGCAGGGGTGACCAGGGCCGGGGTGAACAGGGCTCGGGCGGGCGGGGTCTTCGGCAGGTGCATGGGTACTCCGGTCGGGTGGCGTGACTCCTACACCCGGCCAACCGGTTCGCATGCGATTCGGATGCGATGTGGATGCGCGGCGCCCGTGGCGCGCGCCCGGCGCGCGCCGGGGAATAGCGCCCGCACGCGCACCGTTCCGTTACCGGCTGCCGCCGCGAGACAATGGACGACGGCCACAGCCGGGCGGCGCGGCCCGGAGCAGTCCGCCCGCCCCTCCCTCACCGAAACCCCGGAGGTGTCCGTCCATGCCCGACTCCCCCGCCGAGGCGCCCGAGCCCACGCGGCGGCTGCGCCCCGTGCAGCTGCTGTTCGAGCCGCAGTCCGCCGAGCCGGAGCCGGAACGATTCTTCGACCTGGAGTCCATCGACGACCCCGGGGAGCTGCTGCGCCGCTCCACCGAACTGGCCCTCGCCTTCCGGACCGCCGCCGAGCGGGCCACCGACTTCCAGGCGGTCGCCGCCGCGCAGCTGGCGGACCCGCGCCGGTTCGACGCGCTCTCGGACGCGGAGATCGCCGAGCGGGCGGACTGGACCCCCGACTACGCCGCCAAGATGATCGAGTACGGCCGCGGCCTGCTCCAGCCGCGTCGCCAGGAGGACTGACGAGCGTCCCTGGCATATGCCAGCGCGGAGGGTACGCCGTGTCCCGTCGGCCTGTCCGGCGAACGGCGCTTTTCGTCACACCGGGGGCGTGCACGGCGCACGCTACTGGGCGTGGACATCTGGACGCATCAGTCGGTCGAGTACGTCAGCGCGGCCGGGGAGGCCTGGCTCGCCTCCGCCAGCGAGTACCCGCGCAGCATGCGCGCCCTCTGGGACTCCCGCCCGTGGGCACCCTCGGTGCTGCCCTGCGGGCGCGCCTTCGACGTGATCAGCATGCCGGCGCTGTTCGGCCGCCGGGTGCTGGACGAGCTGTGGGCGTCCGGCCCGGGCTGCGGGCCGGTCGCGGGTTACCGGGGGCGCATCCTGCTGTTCGTCCAGCCCGGCGCAGCGCCCCGGCTGCGCCGGCTGCTGGCCTGGGAGGAGTGGGCCCGGGACGTGCCGCCGCTGCTGTGTCACGGCAGGGGCGACGCGGTGACGGTGCCGCCGCTCCAGCGGATGGTGCACGGCCCGGAGTCCCCGGGCCTGGGCTCGGGGCGCTGGATCGTCGCCCCCGAGGAGCGGGAGCCCTGGCTGCCCGGTGCCTCGGTGGTGCTCTGGGCCTGCGTACGGGCGGTGCGCGAGCCCGGCGCGTCCGCCCCGACGGAGCCGGTCCTCGTGACCGGGAGGTGAACGGGGAGCGACAGCGGCTCGGGACACAGGCGGCGGCCGGGGCGGATATTCGATTTTGGCTCGACCGCGGGCCGCTGCTACAGTTTCCGTGTCAGCAGGCGCCGCTAGCTCAGTTGGTTAGAGCAGCTGACTCTTAATCAGCGGGTCCGGGGTTCGAGTCCCTGGCGGCGCACAGACAGCCGGAAGGCCCTTCGCGAGAGCGGAGGGCCTTCCGGCGTTTCGGCTTCCGGCTGGGGAATCCGGCGGCACCCGGGTACCGGGCCGCCCGCCGGAGCGGGCGGCCCGACGGGGCTCAGCGGCCGCGCAGCTCGCGGTAGCGGGCGACCAGCGCCGCGGTGGAGCTGTCCAGCTGGTCGGCGCCCTCACCGGTCAGCAGCACCGGCTCGATCCGCTTGGCGAGCACCTTGCCCAGCTCGACGCCCCACTGGTCGAAGGAGTCGATGTTCCAGATCGCGCCCTGGACGAACACCTTGTGCTCGTACAGCGCGACCAGCTGGCCGAGCACCGAGGGGGTGAGCTCCCCGGCCAGGATCGTGGTGGTCGGGTGGTTGCCCCGGAAGGTCTTGTGCGGGACCAGCTCGGCCGGCACTCCCTCGGCGGCGACCTCCTCCGGGGTCTTGCCGAAGGCCAGCGCCTGGGTCTGGGCGAAGAAGTTGGCCAGCAGCAGGTCGTGCTGGGCGACCAGGCCCGGCAGCAGGTCGGCGACCGGCCGGGCGAAGCCGATGAAGTCGGCCGGGATCAGCTTGGTGCCCTGGTGCAGCAGCTGGTAGTAGGCGTGCTGGCCGTTGGTGCCGGGGGTGCCCCAGACCACCGGGCCGGTCTGCCAGTTGACCGGGGTGCCGTCGCGGGTCACCGACTTGCCGTTGGACTCCATGTCCAGCTGCTGGAGGTAGGCGGTGAACTTCGACAGGTAGTGCGAGTACGGCAGCACCGCGTGCGCCTGGGCGTCGAAGAAGGCGCCGTACCAGACCCCGAGCAGGCCGAGCAGCAGCGGGACGTTCTGCTCCGCCGGGGCGGTGCGGAAGTGCTCGTCGACCAGGTGGAAGCCGTCCAGCATCTCGCGGAAGGCGTCCGGGCCGATGGCGATCATCAACGACAGGCCGATCGCCGAGTCGTAGGAGTAGCGGCCGCCGACCCAGTCCCAGAACTCGAACATGTTGGCGGTGTCGATGCCGAAGTCCTGCACGCCCTGGGCGTTGGTGGACAGCGCGACGAAGTGCTTGGCCACCGCCTCCGTGCCGGCGCCGAGGCCGTCGAGCAGCCAGTCGCGGGCGGAGACCGCGTTGGTGATGGTCTCGATGGTGGTGAAGGTCTTCGAGGCGACGATGAACAGCGTCTCGGCCGGGTCGAGGTCGCGGACCGCCTCGTGCAGGTCGGCACCGTCGACGTTGGAGACGAAGCAGACGTCGAGGTCGCGCTTGGTGTAGGAGCGGAGCACCTCGTAGGCCATCGCCGGCCCGAGGTCGGAGCCGCCGATGCCGATGTTGACGACGGTGCGGATCGGCTTGCCGGTGTGGCCCTTCCACTCACCGCTGCGGACCCGCTCGGCGAAGCCGGCCATCTTGTCCAGGACGGCGTGCACGGCGGGCACCACGTTCTCGCCGTCGACCTCGATCACCGCGTCCCGCGGGGCCCGCAGCGCGGTGTGCAGGACCGCGCGGTGCTCGGTGTTGTTGATCTTCTCGCCGCGGAACATCGCGTCCCGCAGCTCCGCGACGCCGGTGGCGGCGGCGAGCTCGCGCAGCAGTTCCAGCGTCTCGTCGGTGACCAGGTGCTTGGCGTAGTCCACGTGCAGGTCGCCGACCTGCAGGGTGTAGCGGCTGCCGCGCTCGGGATCGGCGGCGAACAGCTCGCGCAGGTGCGTCCCGCCCAGCTGCTCCCGGTGCTTGGCCAGGGCGGCCCACTGCGGGGTGCGGTCGAGCGGGGTGCGGGCGTCGGCGCGGGTCTCCGACATCGGTGGGTCCTCGATTCATCTGGGTGCAGAAACCGGCAGGGCCAGGCGGTGGGCCCCGGCGTGCGGGGCCCGTGCGAGGTCGTGCGGGTACGGGTGGTGCGCCGACTCCGTTGACGGCCTGCCCGGGATCAGCCTATGCAACCCTGGGAGCGGTCGCGCACATTCCGGCCGGTGGGCGCGGACTGCCCGTCACTTCCGTTCCGTGCGCAGGTCCAGGCCGCGCAGCACCTGGTCGACCAGCTCCGGGTCGGCCCCCAGCTCGCTGCGGGCGACGAGCATCTCGCGCCGGGAGGCGGCGATCATCTCCTGTTCGACGTCCCGGGCGACCCGCCACTGGGCGAGGCGCTGCTTGGCCTCGATGGCGTCCTCCTCGGCGTACTTCTCGGGGCAGAGCCGGGCCAGCCGGTCGTGCTGACGGTCCCGCAGGCGGTCCGCGACCTCGGCGGGCAGTCTGTCCTGCTCCTCCAGTTCGCCGAGCCGCGCCAGCCCGGCCTTGGCGGCCCGCCACCAGAGCTGACGGACGGCCTGCTCGTGCTTGTCCTGGTCGATGTCCAGCTCCAGCCGCTTGGCCAGCCAGGGCAGGCTCAGGCCCTGGACCAGCAGGGTGAACAGCACCACGCTGAAGGCGATGAAGACCAGCCGGCCCCGTTCGGGGAAGTCCGCGCCCGAGTGCAGGGAGAGCGGGATGGCGAGGGCCAGCGCGACGGTGGCCACGCCGCGCATGCCGGACCACCAGAGGATCACGCTCTCCTTCCAGCTGAACGGGGTGTCCTCGTCGTCACCGCGGCGCAGCCTGCGCGACAGCCAGCCGGCCGGCAGCAGCCAGAACAGCCGGACCAGCACGACGACCGCGATGACGACGGCGGCGTCGCCGATGAATCCGGTCCAGCCCCGGCCTGCTTCCTTGAGCACGGTGGCCAGCTCCAGGCCGATCAGGCCGAAGGCCACGCCGGTGATCAGGATCTCGACCACCTCCCAGAAGGCGTTGCCGACCAGGCGGTAGGAGACGGCGTCGGCGTCGGCGGCCCGCTCGGCGAGGTAGAGCGCGCAGACGACGACGGCGAGCACGCCGGAGCCGTGGATCTCCTCGGCGAGGGTGTAGGCGGCGAAGGGCACCAGCAGGTTGAGCGCGACCTGCTGGGTCGGATCGTCCAGGAGCCCGGCGAGCTTGGCGTTCATCCAGCCGAGGGCGACGCCGACGACCACGGCGAGCACGGCGGACAGGACGAAGCGCAGCGCCGCGTCGCCGATCGAGAAGTCGCCGCTGACCATGGCCTCGATGGACAGTGAGTAGATGACGATCGCGGTGACGTCGTTGAACAGGCCCTCGCTCTCCAGGATCGCCACCAGACGCCGGGGCAGTCCGATGCTGCCGGCGACCGCGACGGCGGCGACCGGGTCGGGCGGGGAGACCACCGCGCCGACCGCGATGGCGGCGGCCAGCGGCAGCGCGGGCAGCAGCCAGTGCACCGCACCGGCGACCGCGATGGTGGTGACCACCACCAGGGCGACGGCCAGCAGCAGGATCGAGCGGATGTTGGCCTTGAAGTAGCGGACCGAGGAGCGCCGGGCGACCGCGAAGATCAACGGTGGCAGCACCAGCGGGAGGATCAGCTCGGGATCGAGCGAGACGTCCGGGATCTGGGGGATGAGCGCCATGGCGATGCCGAGGAGGGTCATCAGGACCGGTTGCGGCACCCGTGTCCTGCGGGCGAGCGGCATGGTCACCACGGAGGCGAGCAGCACCAGGAAGAACAGCGGCAGCTGGCCCACGGGGAGGTTCCTCTCGACGGCGGACGGCTGAGCGCCGCCAGGATAAATCTGACAATGCGCCCATCCGGGAAGACGCGCCGTACGGCGGCTTGACCTCAAGCGGGCTTCAGCTCCGAGGATCGGGAGCGGTCGTCGGCAGTGGCCGGCGGAGGGGGCCGGCAGTGAACGCCGGCGGCAGTGGTCATCGGTAGACGCCGGCGGCAGTGGTCGGCGGCGGAGGTCGAACGGTCGAGAGCGCGGGAGCAGACATGAAGGCGGTCACCGTGACGGGTTCCGGCGGTCCGGAGGTCCTGCGGGTCGCCGAACTGCCCGATCCTCAGCCGGGCCCGGGCGAGGTGCGGGTGCGGGTGTACGCGGCCGGGGTGCAGCCGGTGGACCTCGCGATCCGGGAGGGGTTCCGGCCACCGGGCACGGCGGTCGAGCCGCCGTTCGTCCTGGGCAACGAGTTCGCCGGGGTGGTGGACCGGCTGGGGCCGGACAGCGGCGGGTGGCGGGTCGGCGACGAGGTGCTCGGCTTCCGGATGCTGGGCAGCCACGCCGAGCTGGTCACGGTGGACGCCGCCCAGCTGGTCGCCAAGCCGGCCGGCATGCCCTGGGAGCAGGCCGGCTCGCTCTCCGCGTCCGGCCAGACCGCGCACACGGCACTCACCCTGCTCGGGGTCGGCCCCGGCGACACCGTCCTGGTGCACGGCGCCTCCGGCGGCGTCGGCACGGTGGCCGTCCAGCTGGCCCGGGCCTGGGGCGCCACCGTGGTCGGCACCGCGAGCGAGCGCAACCACGCGTACCTGCGGGACCTCGGCGCGATCCCGGTCGCGTACGGGGAGGGGCTGGTCGAGCGGGTCCGGGCGGCGGCGCAGGGAGTGACGGCCGCCCTCGACGCCGCCGGACGGGGTGCGCTGGATGCCTCGGTCGAGCTGGTCGCCGACCGCGACCGGATCGGCACCGTGACCGACTTCGAGGGCGCCGCACGGCTGGGCGTGCGCCCGCTGCGCACCCGGCGCACGGCCGCCCGGCTGGCCGAGCTGGTCCGGCTCTGGGAGGCCGGCGGGCTGCGGCTGGAGATCGCCGAGGCCGTTCCGCTGGCGGCCGCGGAGCGGGCCCACCGACTGGTCGGCACCGGGCACGTCCGGGGCAAGGTCGTGCTGACCATGTGAGGCCCGGCCCGCCCGACCGGGGTCCGGCCCGGGAGCCCTCGGGGCCGATTGGGTGTTTCGGCCGCTGACCAGGTAATGTTCTCCGCGTCAGCAGGCGCCGCTAGCTCAGTTGGTTAGAGCAGCTGACTCTTAATCAGCGGGTCCGGGGTTCGAGTCCCTGGCGGCGCACAGACAGCCGGAAGGCCCTTCGCGAGAGCGGAGGGCCTTCCGGCGTTTCGGCTCGGGGCGTTTCCACTCCGGGGCGCTTCTGCTCCGGGCAAAACGACCCCGGGCGTATCGACTCCGGGCGTATCGACTCCGGGCGTATCGACTCCGGGCGTATCGACTCGGGGCCGTTCGGCCGCCGCCGCGTTCCGGCCCCGGCGGTCCCGCCGCCCGGAAGCCCCGCCCGTTGGCAGGAAAGGTGGGAAGCAGGTCATTGCTGCCCTCCGCACCCGCTGACAGGCTGGCCGCATGAGAGCGCGCAGCGTGGTCATCGTCCTCCACGAGGGCGTGCAGAGCCTCGACGTGACCGGCCCCCTGGAGGTGTTCGCCGGAGCGAACGCGGCCTCCGGGCAGCCGGAGGCGTACCGGGTGACCACGGCCTCGCTGGGCGGTGGGCCGGTGCGCAGCTGCAGCGGGCTCCGGTTGCTGCCGGACGCGGACCTCGCCGAGGTCGCGGCGGCCCACACCCTGCTGGTGCCCGGCGGGCAGGGCACCGAGGACCCGGACGACGCGCTGGTGGCGCGGATCCGCGAGCTGGCCGGTCGTGCCGAGCGGGTGGTGTCGGTGTGCACCGGGGCCTTCCTGCTCGCCCGGGCCGGACTGCTCTCCGGGCGCCGGGCGACCACCCACTGGGCGTACTGCGAGGAGCTGGCCCGGCGCTTCCCGGACATCGCGGTGGACCCGGACCCGATCCACGTCCGGGACGGGCACGTCGCCACCTCGGCCGGGGTCACCGCCGGGATCGACCTCGCCCTCGCGCTGGTCGAGGAGGACCTCGGCCGGGAGACCGCACTGCTGATCGCCCGCCACCTGGTGGTCTTCCTGCGCCGACCCGGCAACCAGGCCCAGTTCAGCACCCAGCTGGCCGCCCAGGTCGCGGCCCGGCAGCCGCTGCGCGAGGTGCAGCGGTGGATCGCCGAGCACCCGGATGCCGACCTGTCGGTCGAGGCGCTGGCCCGCCGCTCGGCGCTGTCGCCGCGGCACTTCGCCCGCGCCTTCGCCGCCGAGGTGGGGGTGACCCCGGGCCGGTACGTCGACGGCATCCGGCTGGAGGCCGCCCGGCGGCTGCTGGAGGACACCGACGACGGCATCGAGGAGATCGCCCGCTCCTGCGGCTACGGCACCCCGGAGGCGATGCGGCGCGCCTTCGTCCGGACCCTGGCCGCCCCGCCCGCCGAGTACCGACGCCGCTTCCGAACCCGTCCCGACGGAGGACCCTGATGCGCATCGCCGTCCTGCTGTACCCCGACTTCACCGCCCTCGACGCCGTGGGCCCGTACGAGGTGCTGTCCCGGATCCCCGGCGCCGAGGTGGTGTTCACCGCGGCCCGGCGCGGGCCGGTCCGCACCGACATGGCGAGCCTGGCGCTCACCGCGGACGCCGCCCTGGAGGAGGTGGACTCGGCCGACGTCCTGCTGGTGCCCGGCGGACCGGGGACGGGGGCCCAGCTGACCGACCCGGCCGTGGTCGAGTGGGTGCGCGCCGTCGACGCGACCACCACCTGGACCACCTCGGTCTGCTCCGGCTCGCTGCTGCTGGGCGCCGCCGGGCTGCTCGAGGGCCGCCGGGCCACCTCGCACTGGATCTGCCTGGACCAGCTGGCCGGCTTCGGGGCGGAGCCGACCGGGACCGAGCGGATCGTGGTCGACGGCAAGTACGCGACCGCGGCCGGGGTCTCGGCCGGGATCGACCTCGCGCTGACGCTGACCGGCCTGATCGCCGGGGACACGACCGCGCAGGCGCTCCAGCTGGTGATCGAGTACGACCCGCAGCCGCCGTACGCCGCGGGATCCCTCGCCAAGGCGTCCCCCGAGGTGGTCGAGGAGGCGAACCGGCTGCTGCGGGCCTAGGGGTCCGGCGTCACACCCCCGCCTGCGGGCCCGCGACGCCGGAACCGGTCCGGCCCCGCGTCGCGGGGAAGCCGTGGCGGCGGGCGGCGAGGGTCACCGCCAGGACGGGCAGCAGCAGCGCGAGCACCGTCCAGGGCAGGGCGCCGGTGCCGAGACGGCCGAGGACCAGGCCGCCGACCACCCCGCCGCCCGCCATCGCGGCGTTCCACAGGGTGACCAGCATCGCCTGGGCGGCGTCCGCCCGTTCGCCGCCCGCGTCGCCGACGGCGGTCTGCAGCAGGGTCGGTGCGCCGCCCCAGCCCAGGCCCCAGAGCAGGGCGGCGAGGTGGACGAGCGGCGCGCTGTGCGACCACAGGCCGAGCAGGCCCGCCGTCAGGGCGACCAGCAGCGCGCCGCCGATCGTCAACCGCCGCAGGCGGCGGTGGATGTGGACGCCGGTGAGCCAGACGCTCACCAGGGAGGCCGGTCCGAACACCAGCAGCACGGAGTCGGCGGCACCGCCGAGACCGGCCCGGTCGAGGAACGGCGAGACGTAGGTGAACAGGATGGTGTGGGCGAGCACGAAGAGCACCGTCACGGTGAGCACCGGCGCCACTCCGGGCACGTGGAGGGCGGCCCGGACTCCCCCGTCCGGCTCCGGGCGTCCGTGATCGGCCGCCGGCGAGCGGCCGGGCGGGGGCTGGTCGGGCAGCAGCGCCGCGATCCAGCCGACCACGGCGACGGCCAGGGCCGTCATGGCCAGGAAGGGCACCCGCCAGGCGAGCGCCCGGCCCAGGAAGGTGCCGACCGGCACGCCGACCGAGAGCGCGACCGGCACGCCGGCCATCGCCACCGCCATCGCCCGCCCCTGCGCCTCGACCGGCACCAGCCGCCTGGCGTACCCGGCCAGCAGTGCCCAGGCGAGGCCCGCCGCGACGCCCGCCAGGAAGCGGGCGGCCAGCGTCAGCGGATAGTTCGCGGAGAGCGCCGTCACCGTGTTGGCCACCGCGAAGCCGGCCATCGCGGTGAGCAGCAGCCGTTTGCGGCTCCAGGCGGCGGTGGCCGCGGTGAGCGGGATCGCGGTGACGGCGGAACCGATCGCGTAGACGGTGACGGTCTGCCCGGCGGCCGACTCGCTGACCCCGAGTGCCCGGCTCATCCCGGGCAGGACGCCGGCGGGCAGGTTCTCGGTGAGCGCGGTGACGAAGACGGCGGTGGCCAGGGCGAGCAGGGAGGGGAGCGGAAAGGCCCTGCGGGGTACCGGGGTTGTGAGCTGGGTGGTCGCCATGGGGCCATGCTCGGACCTCACACGGGTGTCAGGTTCAAGCACGGCCCCGCGGGGCCTGATCGCCGGCTCACCAACTCACCGGCTCACCGACTCACCGACCCGGCGGCTCACCGACCCGGCGGCTCGACAGCTCACCGGTTCACGGGCTCACGGGCTCACCGGTTCACGGCTCACCGGCTCACCGGCCGAAGTAGCCGTCGAAGTTCTTGGAGAACTCCTGACCGCCGAACCGGTCCCAGTTGATCGACCAGGTCATCAGCCCGCGCAGGTTCGGCTGGGCTCCCGAACGCGGCACGTACGTCCCGCAGTTGACCAGCTTGGTGAGGCAGTCCAGGGCCTTGTCGACCTCCGCGGGGGCGACGTACCCGTTGCCCGCGTTGGTGGTGGCCGGCATGCCGATGGCGACCTTCGAGGCGGGCAGCGGCGGGAACACGTTGACGGTGTTGCCCGCCACCGGGAAGCCCTTGAGCAGCATGTCCGTCATCGCGACGTGGAAGTCCGCGCCGCCCATCGAGTGGTACTGGTTGTCCAGCCCCATGATGGAGCCGGAGTTGTAGTCCTGGACGTGCAGCAGGGTGAGGTCGTCGCGCAGCGCGTGGATGACCGGCAGGTACGCCCCGGCGCGCGGGTCCTGGCCGCCCCAGGGGCCGGATCCGTAGTACTGGTAGCCGAGTTGGACGAAGAAGGTCTCGGGCGCCATGGTCAGCACGAAGCCCGGGCCGTACTTGGCCTTGAGGGTCTTCAGTGCCGAGATCAGGTTGACGATCACCGCGCTGGTGGGGTTCCTGAAGTCGGTGTCGCCGGTGTCGAGGGAGAGCGAGTGGCCCTCGAAGTCGATGTCCAGACCGTCCAGGCCCCACTTGTCGATGATCGCCGACACCGAGCTGACGAAGGTGTCCCGGGCGGCGGTGGTGGTCAGCTGGACCTGGCCGTTCTGGCCGCCGATCGAGATCAGCACCTTCTTGCCCTGGGCGCGCTTGGCGGCGATGGCGGCCTTGAAGTCGGCGTCGGACTCGGCGGACAGGCAGTCGGTGGTCGGGCAGCGGTTGAAGCGGATGTCACCTGAGGTCGGGGAGGTGGGCTCGCCGAAGGACAGGTCGATGATGTCCCAGGAGGCGGGGACGTCGGCCATCCTGGTGTAGCCGGCGCCGTTGGCGAAGCTGGCGTGCAGGTAGCCGACCAGGGCGTGGCCGCCCGCGGGGGTGCCCGTCGGAGTGCCGGTCGGGGTGCCTGTGGGGGTACCGGTCGGGGTCGGGGTGGGCGTTGCGGTCGGCGAGGACGTGGGCGTCGGAGAGCCGGTGGGCGTGGACGTGGGCGTCGGCGTGGGAGTCGGCGTGGGCGCGCCCGGGCCGTCCAGCGAGACGTCGTCCGCGTAGTAGGTGCCCTGCCCGTACCAGCCGTGGGTGTACACGGTGGCGCTGGTCTGGGTGGCGCCGGTGGTGAAGCTGAGGCTGAGCTTCTGGTAGCCGCCGCCGGTGCCGGGGGTCCAGGTGCTCTGGCCGCCGCCGACGCCGAGGTAGACGTACGAGCCGTTGACGTAGGCGCTGAGGGTGTAGGTGGTGCCGGGCGTGACGGCGACGGTCTGGGCGCACTGGGCGGTGTCGCCCGCACTGGCCGCGGCGGCGAGCGCGTAGCGGCCGCCGTGCACCGGGGCGGTGACGACGCTGCCGGTGTTCCCGGTGCAGGTCCAGGGGCCGAGCGCGCCGGATTCGAAGCCGCCGTTGGCCAGGAACTCGCCGGCCGACGCGGCGGGCGCCAGGCCCAGGGTGACGCCGGCCAGGGTGGCCGCGGCGACGGCGGAGGCGGTGCCGGCGGCGAGGGCGGCGCGGCGGCCCCCGACCGGTGCTGTGCGGGACGTGACCGTGCGGGGCGTCGTTCTGCGGAACGTGGTTCTGCGCATGCGGGGGCTCCTGCGGTGGCGCGGTCGTGGGGGACGTCCGAGGGCACGCCGGAGCACGCGCCAGTGGGGGGAACGGCCCGGCCTGGCACCCAAGTTGGACTAGACCACTGAAGTGGATCCGCCGGTGCGCTGTCAATGGTCCAGACCGGTCCGGACGGAGCCGCACGTCCGACGGCGGACCGCCCCGGTTGCCGGGGGTGACACCCCGTCGAAGGATGGAGGGGTGACCCCGCCCGGCTACCTCCGCCACCCCCACCTGCACGGCGGCCTGCTCACCTTCACCGCCGAGGACGACGTCTGGATCGCCCCGCTGGACGGCGACGCCGGCGCCACCGGACGGGCCTGGCGGGTCAGCTGCGACCGCACCCGGGTCAGCCACCCCCGCTTCTCCCCCGACGGCACCGCCCTCGCCTGGACCAGCTGGCTCGGCCTGACCCCCGAAGTGTGGACCGCACCGGTCGAGGGCGGCGAGGCCCGCCGGCTCAGTTTCTGGGGCAGCCAGGACACCCGGGTGCGCGGCTGGCTGCCGGACGGCGAGGTACTGGCCGTCACCTCCTTCCACGAGCCCTTCGGCCACTACACCTGGGCGCACGCCCTCCCGCCGGACGGTTCCCCCGGCCGCCGGATGCCCTGGGGCCCGGTCGGCGACGCCCAGATGAGCCGCGCACGGACGGTGCTGCTCACCGGCGCCGCCCCGCACGAACCCGCCGCCTGGAAGCGCTACCGCGGCGGCGCGACCGGCCGGCTCTGGGTGGACGGCGAGCTGGTCCTGCCCGGCCACACCGGCCACCTCGCCTCCCCCATGCCGGTCGGCGAGCCCCCCGACGACCGGATCGCCTTCCTCTCCG
This sequence comes from Kitasatospora sp. NPDC048194, assembly GCF_043202455.1. NCBI lineage: Bacteria > Bacillati > Actinomycetota > Actinomycetes > Kitasatosporales > Streptomycetaceae > Kitasatospora > Kitasatospora sp. NPDC048194. Next base: position 4,792 of record NZ_JBIDAK010000042.1, on the reverse strand, counting down.
ACCACGAGGGCATCGGCAACGTCTACTCCTGCCGCCCCGACGGCAGCGACCTGCGCCGGCACACCGACCACGCCTCCTACTACGCCCGCGAAGCCGCCACCGACGGCACCCGGATCGTCTACCAGCACGCCGGCGACCTCTGGCTGCTGGACGGTCTGGACGCCTCCGGCCCGCGCCGGCTCACCGTCCCGCTCGGCGGCGCCCGGGCCGGCCGCCGCCCGTACCTGGTCAACGCCGCCACCCAGGTCAAGGACCTCGCCTGCGACCAGACCGGACGGGCCGGGTTGGTCACCGTGCGCGGCAGCCAGTACTGGCTCACCCACAAGGACGGCCCGGCCCGCGCCCTCGCCGACACCCCGGGGGTGCGGACCCGGCTGCCGGTCGTGCTCGGCCACACCGGGGAGGCGGCCTGGATCACCGACGCCCGGGGCGCCGACGCGATCGAGGTGGTACCGCTGCCCGGCCACGAGGACCCCGCCGCCCCGACGAGCGGGCAGCGGCACCGCCACCGGGTGCTCGCCGCCGGGCGGCTCGGCCGGGTCCTGGAACTCACCGCCTCCCCCGACGGCGCCCACCTGGCCGCCGCCACGTCGGACGGCCGGCTGCTGCTGGTCTCCGCCGCCGACGGCGCGGTGCGCGAGCTGGCCGCCTCCGAGTACGGGCCGGTCTCCAGCGCCCGGTTCGCCCCCGACTCGCACTGGCTCGCCTGGTCCCAGCCGGCCGCCGGACGCTCCCTGCGCCGGATCCGCCTCACCCGCACCGACGCCCCCGCACCGGTCGTCGACGTCACCGACGGGCGGTTCGAGGACGAGCAGCCGGTGTTCACCCGGGACGGCCGCTACCTCGCCTTCCTCTCCTGGCGCGGCTTCGACCCCGTGCACGACGTGCACACCGGGGACCTCTCCTTCCCGGTCGGCTGCCGCCCGTACCTCGTCCCGCTCACCGCCGACACGCCCTCCCCGTTCGCCGCGCCCGCCGAGGACGGCGCCCCGCGCGGGAACGGCGGCGGCGACGGCACCGTCCGGGTCGACCCGCAGGGCATCGGCGACCGGCTGCTGCAGTTCCCGGTGATCGCCTCCAAGTACTCGGCCACCGACGCGGTGCGCGGCGGTCTCGTCTGGCTGCGGTGGCCGATCTCCGGCACCCTCGGACAGACCTTCGCCAGCCCCGACGACACCTCCGGGCGCCCCTCCCTGGAGCACTTCGACCTGGCCCGCGGCACCCGCACCACGCTGGTCGACAACCTGGACGGCTACGCCGTCTCCGGCGACGGCGGCTCGATCGCGATCTACTCGGCGGGGACGCTGCGGGTGGTCCCGGTCGCCGCGCCCTCCGCCGGGACCACCGTCGACCTGCGCCGGATCACCCACACCGTGCACCCGGCCGCCGAATGGCGCCAGGCGTACCACGAAGCGGCCCGGATCGTCCGGGACCAGTTCTGGGACGAGCGGATGTCCGGCCTGGACTGGACCGCGCTGGTCGCCCAGTACGAACCGCTGCTGGAACGGATCTGCTCACCCGACGACTTCGCCGACCTGCTGCGCGAACTCCTCGGCGAACTCGGCACCTCGCACGCCTACGTCACCCCCTCCCGGCGCGCCGAGGGCCCCACGCTAGCCCAGCAGCCGCTCGGCCTCCTCGGCGCCAACGCCCACCGCTCCCCCGACGGCCGGTGGCTGGTCGACCGGGTGCTGCCCGGCGAGTCCTCCGACCCGCGCGCCCGCGCGCCGCTGGCCGGCCAGGGCGTACGGGACGGCGACGAACTGCTGGAGATCGGCGGCCGACCGGTGGACCCGCTGCGCGGCCCGCTGCCGCAGCTGGCCGGCACCGGTGGCACCACCGTGGAACTCACCCTGCGCAGCGGCCCGGACGGCCCGGTGCGGCGGATCACCGTCACCCCGCTGACCGACGAGCGGGCCATCCGCTACCAGGACTGGGTGGCCAAACGCCGTTCGCTGGTCCGGGAGTACAGCGACGGCCGGTGCGGCTACCTGCACATCCCGGACCTCGGCGGCTCCGGCTGGGCACAGTTCAACCGGGACCTGCGGCGCGAACTGGACAAGCCCGCCCTGGTGCTCGACGTGCGCGGCAACGCCGGCGGCAACGTCTCCGAACTGGTGCTGGAGAAACTCACCCGGCAGGTCCTCGCCTGGGACTTCACCCGCGACCGCCGGCCGGTCCGGTGGCCCCGGCACGCCCTGCGCGGCCCGCTGGTGGCCCTCGCCGACGAGGCGACCAGCTCGGACGGGGACGTGATCATCGCGGCCATCAAGCTGATCGGCCTCGGCCCGGTGATCGGCAGCCGCACCTGGGGCGGGGTGGTCGGGATGACCGGGCGGCACACCCTGGGCGACGGCACCCAGATCTCGGTGCCGAAGAACGCCTCCTGGTTCACCGGCGGGCTCGGCTGGTCGGTGGAGAACCAGGGCGTCGAGCCGGACGTGCACGTCCTGCGCACCCCGCGGGACTGGGCGCGCGGCCGCCACCCTGAGCTGGTCACCGCCGTCCAGCTGGCCCTGGAACTGCTGGAGGACGCGCCCGCCGCTGCGCCCCCGCCGGAGTCCACACCCCGCCCGGACCTGCGGCGCCCGCCGCTGCCGCCGCGCTGACCCGGCGCGCCCCTTCCCTGGGGGGGGCGCCCCCCAGTCCAAGGGGGCGCCGCTCAGTCCCAGGGGTCGCCGCTCAGTCCCAGGGGTCGCCCTCGGCCGTCATGTTCTCGGCGGCACGCCGGTCGGCCTCCTCCTGGGCCAGGCGCTCCCGGGCCAGCCGGTCCTGCATCTCGCGGGACCGCTCCACCTCGTCCGCGAACGCGTCGGCCGCCTCGTCGTGGGCCAGGGCAGCCCGCTGGGAGCCGTCCCCGCCGACCGCCCCCTGCGGCCTGTGGCGGAACCTGTCGAAGATGCCCATGACTCCTCCTCCTACGAACGGAACGACGGAATACCGGGCTGCCCCCACTCTCACACCGGGCCCGGACGGACGCACCTTGAGTCCTTGGTCCCGGGCGGACCGCGCCGAAGGGCCGTAGCCGCGGGCGGGCGGCGGGCGGAAGGTGGCGGTGTGAGGAACTCGACCGAGGAACTGCACGACGGGCCGCGGCGGCGGGTCGGGCCCCTGGCCGCCCTGGCCGGGCGGCTGCCCGGGACGCACGATCTGCTGCTGATGCAGTGCCCGAGTTCGCTGCGGCCGCTCACGGGCGGCGAACTGCCTCCGTGGGCGCGGACCGTCCTGCGCGCGCACCCCTGGGTGACGGTGGGCCGGGCACCCACGGTGGTCGGCGACCCGGCGGACCTGCCGCGACCACTGCGCTGCCCCCGCGACGAGGAGGCGGCGCCCGAACACTGGATCCCGGTCACCGTGCGCGGCCCCCGGCCGGGACAGCGGCTGGACGCGCTGGCGCCCTGGTCGGCGGTGGCCCGCACGCTGCGGCCCGAACAACTGCCCGAGCGCTGGGGTCGGCTGGCCCCGGACCGGATCGCCGGGATCCCCGCCCTGGCCCTGCTGCCCGAGGCCGCCCGGCTGGTGGCCGATCACCGGCTCTCCTGGGGGCCGATCGGCGCGGCCGGCCACGAGCTGGGCACCGGCCTGCCGGTGGCCGGCCCGCTCAGCCCGCTGCGGCTGGTGCTGCGCACCCCGCACCCGGTCAGCCGCCGGGACGCCCTGCAGCTGCGACGGGCGCTGAGCAGGCTGCCGGTCCCCGTGCAGGCCGAGCTGGAGACCAGGTACGGCGCGGTCCAGCTGGCCGAGTACGCGGCGGGAGTGCACACCTTCACCCTGCTGACGCCGTACGGGCCCCGCGAGGTCCACGACCCGTGGTTCCCGCGGGGCCCGTACGCGTGAGCCGTCGCCCGATCCCCTGCCCACCGGACCTCGCGGTGGTGCGGCCTCCCGAAGCTCCCCGTGAAAAGGAGGTCGCCGCCCGATGTCGATCCGGCCGGCTCCCGTTCGACGTCATGATGGGCGGCGACCCGCCGCCCGACGACCCGACGACACTCCGAGACCTGCCGAGGGAACACGTGGACCAACTGCTCAGAGTCATGAACTTCAACGTCTCGCTCGACGGGATCGGCGCCGGTGAGCACCAGAGCCTCGAGGAGCCGTTCGGCCTCGCCCGTCCCGAGAGGCTGTTCTCCTGGGCCGGAGCAACGGCGAGCTGGCCCATGCGGACCGACCCCGGCGGGACCAGGGGCCTCGACGACTACTTCACGCGGGACTTCGCACGCGACATCGGCGCCGAGATCATGGGCCGCAACAAGTTCGGTCCCCAGCGCGGGCCCTGGCAGGACCACGAGTGGCGCGGCTGGTGGGGTGACGAGCCCCCGTTCCGCACCCCGGTGTTCGTCATGACCCACCACACGCGGCCGTCGTTCACGCTCTCCGACACCACGTTCCACTTCGTCGACGGCGACCCGGCCACGGTCCTCGAACAGGCGCGGAAGGCGGCGGACGGCAAGGACGTCCGACTCGGCGGCGGAGTCACCACCATCCGCCAGTTCCTCGACGCCGACCTCGTCGACACCCTGCACGTGGTGGTGTCACCGGTGGAGCTCGGCTCCGGACTGCGGCTCTGGGACTCGCCCGACGAACTGCTCGACCGGTTCCACCTGGACGTCGTGCCCAGCCCGAGCGGCGTCACCCACCACCTGTTCTGGCGACGCTGACACGGGGCCCCGCCCCCCCCGCGGCGGGGGGGGGGGCCCCCGGGGCCCCCCGCGGGCGGGGGGGTCCCCCGCGGACCCCCGTGCGCGCGCCCACAAAGGGTCCCCGGGGCGGGGGGGGGTGTGGCGGGCACCCG
>NZ_JBIDAK010000041.1:47505-61135 GCF_043202455.1 Kitasatospora sp. NPDC048194 | reverse complement strand
GGGGGTGGTGTCCTTCCGTCATCGGCCTGCGGCCGATCCGGCAGTGGGCTCGCCTGGTCGTGTGAACGCGCTGTGCGGCTCCGGTTGGTTGGGTGCGGCGTGCGTTCCCGCGCTGCCCGCGTCTTGGGAGGCTGCGCCGCTCGCGAGCGCCCCGCGGGGCTCCTCCGGACCCCCGCCCCGCGGGGATCGGTTTCGGTGGTCCCTGTCCGCGGTGGCTGGGGTCAGGAGGTGGCCGGGGTCGGCGGTCGAGTGTCCGCGCTGCCGGGTGGCCCACGGTGGCGGGCGTCGCGGAAGGCCGGGAAGCGGTGACCGGTCGTCGAGCGAGTGCGGGCGGGAGCGGGTGACGGTCAAGGAGGGCTAACTGGGAGGGGGGTCGGGCCCGTGGCGAACGGGTGAAAACGTGCTCTGACCTGGCCTTTTGATGCTCAATCAGCTTCCCTTTGGCGCCCATATGCATTAGACTAGACACTGTCGGAAGGGCGGGAACGGCACCCGAACTCCCGGCAGTCCACCAACACCAACCAGAAAGAGCGAAAGACATGACCGAGGGGGACATCGCCTTCTACGCGACGATCGTCGGCGCGGTGGCCAGCACCGTTGGCGCGATCTTCACCGCGATCGGCGCCTGGCACGCCCGCGAGACCAACAAGGCTCGCGGCAAGCACCGCCGCTGACGGCGAGCCGGGGGGCTGCACCCAGCAGCCCCCCGGGGCCCCCGCAGAACACCACCGAACCCGCAGAGAGGGGAAGTTGTGAACACGCTCACCCGATGGGCCGGCGCCGTCACCGTCGCCGGCGGCGGAATCGCCCTCGCCGGCGCCTCCGGGCTCGACCACGTCGCCGCCGGCTGGTGGATTCTCTGGGCGACCTGCGCGGCCATCACGGCCGGCGCCTACGTCGTCCGCCACCGCGCCGAGCGCCGAGGCTGACGCGCGAGCAGCACGCCGCACCACCCGCCGGGGCCGGAACGGCACCCGCCCCGGCGGTCCACCAACACCGAGAAGGACACCGAAGTGAACAACGACATCAACACCGTGGCCACGGACGCCGGCTACACCGAGGAGGAGCTGGACCGGGCGGTCGCCCTGTTCATCGAGAACCAGTTGAAGCCGGCCGCGGCCCGCACCGGCCGGCCGCTCGGCGAGCTGCTGGACGAGGTGGCCGACGACCTGTTCGACATCACGGTCCTGGCCTACATGATGGCCGGCCGGGACGCCGACGCCGGCCGCATCGAGCCGGACGCCGTCCAGACCCGCGCCGCCGTGTACGCGGTCGGGATGCTGCGCAAGCTCCCCGGGCGCGAGAGCCTCGCCGCCCGGGTGGTCAGCTCCATCTACCGCCAGGCCCGGGCGGCCGCCGGAGTGGTCGACGGCTGCACCAGCCGCTTTCACCCGAACCACGCTGCCTCTTGCGCCCAGCAGATGGCCCACGAGGCCGAGTTCGCCCCGCTGGAGGAGCGCCGCAAGGTCTGCCCTACCCTGGCCACCCTGCTGGAGTCGATCTACGGCACCGACAACGAGCTCACGTCGTGGGGTGGCCAGCGGTTCCTCTCCACCCGCGAGCACCTGACGGACCACCTGGCCAGCTGCAGCACCTGCCGCGGCACCTACCGCACGTTCGCCCAGCCGGTCGAGGAGCTCACCCCCTGGCCGATCACCGCGCAGTAGCAGCCGGCTGACACCAGCCACCGGGGGCGGGAACGGCACCCGCCCCCGGCAGGCCCCACCACCAACACCACCACCCGAAGGGAACCAGCGAGATGACCAGGAAGACCGCCTCCGACCTCACCGTCCTGAACGTCGGCGAGCGCTACGCCCGCAAGGACGCCGCCGGTGGAGTCGTCTCCACCCTGGCCTGCGCCGGCCGGGAGTTCCCGTGCCACTGGACGGACATCGGCGAGTGGCACGTCAAGATCGGCCGCCGCACCCGGCTGTTCGGTTCCTGGCCCGAGGTGGTCACGGCCATCCGCAAGCACGTGCACCGGGTGGACCCCGACGCCGTGCCCCGCACGATCCGCCAGCGTGAGGAGGCGGCCGCCACGCTCGCCAGGTTCGCCGCCGAGGTGGCCGCGGAGAACGCCGCCGCCGCGGCCAGGGCCGAGCAGGCCGCCGCAACCCTCGCCCGTGCCGCCGAGGCCACCGGCGCGGTCAACGCCCTGGTGGACGAGGGCAGGTTGAGCGAGGACGCCGCCGACTACGTGGACGCGAACTACGGCGACGCCCGCCGCCGTGCCGCGGACAGCGCGCGCTACGTGCGCGAGCGTCCGAGGGATTGGCAGGTCATGGCCAGGCTCGCGGCCAGCGACGCCGAGAAGAGCGCCGGCCGGTGCATCGAGCTCGCCGAGCGCTTCGGCCTGATGACCACTCAGGCCGCCTGATCTCAGCGCAGCCAACCGGGGCCGACAAGTGTCAACCTGTCGGCCCCTCAGCGTCTCTGAGCAGCCATGTTCACCCGATTGGGGGCCGAATCAGCTTCCCTTTGGCGCTCATGTGCATTAGACTAGACACTGTCGGAAGGGCGGGAACGGCACCCGAACTCCCGGCAGTCCACCAACACCGAGAAGGGCTCACTGAAGTGGCGAACACCAAGAAGAACCAGCGGCTGACCCCGGTCCAGCGCACCGCGATGACCGAGGCCGTCGACACCTACCTCGGCCGCATGCCCAACGGGCTCAAGGGCCGCACGATCGACGCCCTGCTCGACCGCGGACTCGTGTACGAGGGCGACAACCGCGGCCGCCGGATCAAGCTGGCCATCCTCGCCGGCTACACCGGGTTCAGCAGCTACTACTTGACCCGCGCCGGGTACGAGGCCCTCGGCCTGAACCCGTGGCTCAGCTGCTCGCAGTGCGAGCACGGCCGCTACGCCGCCAACCGCGACGGCCGCCCCGGCTACCGCTGCACCAGCGACGAGTGCGACCACGAGATCACTTACGCCGACCTTGAGTTCGAGCCGGGCGAGTACGCCGAGCTGCGGGACGGCCGCCTCGCCCTGCTGTGGCGCGAGCCGAAGCCGTCCGGCGAGCCGGGCACCGACGCCGGACACTGCGCGCAGTGCCAGCGCCTGCTGGTGTGGGACCGTACGGGTAAGCGCGCGCACGACGAGCGCGGGGAGTACCTGTGCTCCACCGGCCGCAACTCGCAGGCCACCAGCGCGACGCACGTCCTGATCCCCGCCGAGCCGGCCGAGGCCACCGAGTCGAGCGAGGGGGCCCCGGCGGCCGCCGCCGACGAGGACCAGGCCGTCGAGCCCGCCCGTCCCGCCCCCCTCGCCCCGGGCGAGTCGACCGAGACCGTCTGGCGCTGCGACCGGTGCGAGACCGTCAACGCCACCGCGGACATGGCGTGCATGGTCTGCGGAGGCCACCAGGTCGGGAAGCTCCACCAGCTGACCAGCACGGTGCACGCGGCCGGCGGAACGTACTACGCGGACGGAACCCGGGTGATCCGCCTGTACCCGGCCGAGGGACAGCCGGTCGGAGTCCTGTATCAGGACTACTGCCCGTGCTGCGGAGACCAGACCATCGGCACCACCGCTGGAATGATCACGCCGGAAGACGAGCTCAGGCCGCTGCAGCGCGTCCAGTGGCCCGACCACACCGCCGACTGGCCGCCGCACCTGCTGCAGCGCGTCGCCGACGACTGGACGCCGAACGCCGAGCCGCCGGCCGCCGAGCGGCCGGCCGTGGTCCGACTCGCCGAAGCGCTGGCCGAGCTGATCACCGAGTACCCGACCGACGACGACGACCAGGTGGCCGGCCACCTCACCCTGCTGGACGCCAGCGGCCGCCCCGTGGCGCAGATCCCGCCGCTGCAGCCGGGACACGTCGAGTGGCTCACCAACCTGGTCCGTACCGACCTGATCGCCACGCGCGACAGCCACCCGGACTACGCCGAGGACCCGTGGGACTCCATCCCCGGCTGACCGGCCCGCGGCGGCCGGACGCGACGACCGGCCGCCGCCCTCCCGCACCACCCAGCACCACCCCGGAGCCGAGAACGGCACTCGGCACCGGACCCGACCACCAACACCCCCAGGAGCGCACCATGTTCCGCTGCACCGCCCACCGCGACCAGCCGCCGCCGGCCCCGGCCGCCTCCTTCCGGCTCAACCCGCAGCCCTACGTCTGCAAGGGGTGCGCCCAGCAGCTCGGCACCGAGGCCGAGCAGGAGACCCACTACTGCCCGTGCTGCGGCGAGCGGCTGCAGGGCTGCATCCGCAACGGCAGCTCCACCTGTCCGACGTGCGGCCCGATCTCCCGCAGCGGCGAGTTCGTGACGCCGGTCGACTACCTGGCCGAGCTGCTGGCCGGCCGTCAGCCGCACACCGTGGAGGAGAGGGCGGCCGCGCTGCTGCAGAGCTACCTCGGCCAGCAGGTCGGGCACTACGTCCGGTGGACCTACCGCGACGGCGACCAGATGCACGCCACGCTGGCGCGCGGCACCCACCGCATCGCGCTGCGGGTCGATGGCGACCGCGGCCAGGTCGAGGCGGCCAGCCCCTGCCAGGCCGACCGGTGCCGGGGCAAGCTCTGGACGACGGTCACCACCCGCGCCGATCTGCTGCGGATCTACCAGCACGGCCCGGGCCGCACCGCCACCTGCGACCGGTGCGGCACCCGGAACTGACCGGCCCGCGGCGGCCGGACGCGACGACCGGCCGCCGCCCTCCCGCACCACCCAGCACCACCCCGGAGCCGAGAACGGCACTCGGCACCGACACCAACCACCAACACCGCAAGGAGCGCACCACCGTGACCACCGCCCGCAGCTTCCACCGCCCCACCGAGGCCGACATCGCCCACCTGGCCAAGGCCGAGCACCCCGTGATCCTGCAGCTGATGACCGGCCACCGCGGCCGCGTCACCCCCACCGGCGCGGTCGGCACCGTCTACGGCCCGGTGCTCGACCTGGCCGTGCCGGCCGGCCTGCACGAGGCCGGCCTGACCGTCGAGCTGGACGTCGCCGCCGAGCTCGCCGAGGCCGCCGTCAAGCCGCTGCACCCGTGGCTGGTCAACGCCTACCAGCCCAAGCGTGGCGAGTCAGCCGTGCGCCTGGTCGGCTCGCTGGTCGCGTGGAACGGCCGCGTGACCGCCAAACTGGAGTTCAGCGACACCGCCAAGCGCGGCCCGGAGCGCCGCAAGCTGTCGGCCCTGCTCGCCAAGTACTACGGCGTCAGCTTCGACCAGGTGTTCACCTGGCACGAGAGCTACATCGACGCCGGTTTCGAGATCGACGACTTCGGCCGCATGCGCGGCATCTCCAAGCGCGAGGAGGTGCGGCACTTCGCCTACGGCCACGGCCGCACCGACGCCCGGATTTGGGGCGCGCCGGCCGCCGTCGCCAAGTTCGTGGCGGTGCTGCCCATCGTGCTGGAGCAGTTCGACATCCTCAGCCTGGCATGGGGCAAGCGCGTGCAGAAGTGGCTGACCACGACCGAGCAGGGAGAGACCTACTGCATGCCGCGCGAGCGCCGCGGCACCGTCACCCGCGCCCGCCGCGACTTCGCCGAGGCCCTCGCGTTCGCCCTCGGCCAGTACGGCTCGCCGAACAGCAAGACCACCAAGGTGGACCCGACCAAGAGCCTGCCGTACCAGTCCGACGCGGCGGCCGTCGAGACGCTGGACGAACTGGGCTGGTGGGAGTGGCTGGAGCAGTGGCAGCGCCCGGAGACCGAAGCGGCGTACGCCAGCTGCGCGGAGCTCGCCGAGCGGATCGCCGCCCGCATCGCCGACGAGCGCGCGAAGGCCGGCGCCGCCGAGAGCCTGCGCCGGATCGAGGCCGAGCTGGCCGAGCAGCGCGCCGCCGAAGAGGCCTACGCCGCCGACATCGAGGCCGCCCTGGCCCGGGTGAACACCAAGCCGACCGCCGAGCAGCTCGCCGCGCTGGCCGAGGCCGAACTGGCCGAGGCCGAGGAGGAGCTGGGCTACCGCGAGGTGCCGCCGTGCCCGGTGCCGCCGCGGGTCGAGGAGCCCGAGACCGCGGAGGAGCTGCGCGCCCAGGCCGCCATCCTGGTGGAGCTCGGCGCCCCGGCCGCCGCCCAGATCCTGCTGGACCGGGCCGACGCGCTGGAGCCGGCCGAGGAGGCCGCCGAGGCCGAGGAGCTGCTGCCGTCCGTCGAGGCCGACCAGGAGCCGGCCGAGCAGATGGACGTGGACGCGGTGATCGAGGCGATCCTGGCCGCCGGGACGCCCGTCCAGCGGCCCCTGGTCGCGGTCGAGCCGGCCCCGGCATCCGGGCGCCGGCCGCGCCGCCGGCGCCGCACCGGCGCCGACCTGTTCCCCGGCGTCGAGTGGGTCGAGTTCACCGTCCCGGTCGAGCTGCTGGACCACGTGCCCACCCACCTGTTCCGGCCGCGCAGCTCGGCCGAGCTCGCCGCAACGGAGGCTGCCGGCCTCGCCCGCCTCGGCACCCGCGCCCAGGCCGTCGACAGCCAGCCGGCCGGCGCCGCCGAGACCGGGGCGAGCACGCCGGCCGAGCGGCCCGCCAACCCGTACCAGCCGCAGCCGATCCCCGTCCTGCCCGGGACGCTGCCGAAGCTGGTCCCGGCCCGCCCGGCCCGCCCGGCGTTCACCCCGCCCACCGACCAGCTGGCCCTGGCCGCCTGACGGCCCGTAGAACCAGCTCGGCCCGGGCCGCCGTCGCAGCAGCGACAGCGGCCCGGGCCGGAAACGGATGAGGGCCGGTGGTACACCCCGAGGGGTGACGGCATCCACCGGCCCAGTGGTCCACCAACACCGGCCCGAGGGCCGAGCGAACCAGCGACCAGTGTAGCCGGGCGAGGAGTGCGAGGACATAGCCTCGCCCGGTAGCCCGCGGCCCCGGCGGCCGCCGACCAACGAGGAGACCCCGACCATGGCCCAGCCCACCGACGAGACGCCCGAGCCCACCACGGTGCAGCGCAACGGCCGGCCCGCCGTCGACGCGGCCGGCATCGCGCAGCTCGCCGGCATGTCCCTGCGCACGTGGCAGCGCAACCGGCACCAGGACTTCACCGCGGTGGTCGTGCCGATCCCGGGCACCAGGCAGCCGCTGCTGTACGACCTGGCCCAGGCCCGGGCGTTCCTGGCCGGCGAGGAGATCCCCGCGCTGGAGACGAGCGAGCCTCGGCCGGACGACCTGCTGACCGACAAGGAGGCCGGCGCCGTCGCCGGCATCGCGGCCGGCAACCTTCGCACCGAGGCGGCCGCCGGACTCATGGACCCGGGCATCGAGCTGCTCGGCCGGCGCTGGTGGACCCGGGCGGCCGCCGAGGAACGCCGTGGAGTCTCCCGCCGCCGCGGCCGGATCGCCGGGACGACCAACCGCACCCCGCGCGAGCGGCCAGCCGACGCCCGGGCCGCCGAGGTGGCCGACGAGCTGGCGGCCGCCGAGCGCGGCGAGCGCGGCCCGGTCACCACCGGGGAGGTGGCCGACCGCTACCAGCTGCAGCCGCGCACGGCCGAGCGCACCCTGGCCCGCGCCCGCGAGCTCCACCAGGAGCGGCCGCAGGCCTGACAGGATGAGCCCCTGCCGACGATCGGGCGAGCGGGGGAGTGGAGTTGGACAGCCGAGCCGAGCAGGCCCTGGCGTACGTCGCCGAGCGGAGCATCCTGGTGCCGCACGGCTGCAGGTACTGGACCCAGAGCCTGACGAGCGACGGGTACGCCAAGGCGACCATCACCGTGGCCAAGGACACCGAGCGCACGGTCCGCGTGCACCGGTGGCTGGTCGAGGAGGTGCGAGGGCCGCGCCCGATGCCGGCCGCGCTGAAAATCGCGCACGCATGCAACGAGTCGCTGTGCATCGAGCTCGACCACCTGGCGGCCGGCTCGCAGCTGGCGAACCTGCGGCAGATGGCAGCCCAGGGCCGTTCGGCCGGCCGGGCACACGTCGGCACCGGCGACAGCCGGGGCCCTCTCGGCCGGGCGCAGGCCATCCAGGCCGCGCTCCGGGACGGGCTGGACCTGCCCACGCTGGCGGCCGCCATGCTCGCCGGCGAAGTGCGGCCGCTGGTGCGCGAGGCCCTCGCGGGTGGGTACGACGCCGAGGCCTACCTGGCCGCTGTCGAGGCCTCGGACCCCAGCAGGTCCCAGCTCCCACTGTTCTGACCGGCCGTCGACCCCGGCAACGCAAAGGCCCCGCCCTGGCGGATGGGTGACCATCCCCAAGACGGGGCCGACGTGCGTTCAGCAGCGGATCACACCGCCGCCGGTTCCCCTGGCGGTTGGGTGGCGCTCACCGGACCGTAGGCCGGCGCGCTGTCCTGCTGCTCGGGGATCGTAGCGGACGCAGCCTCGGCCGGCGCCGCCGCCGGCGCGGCGGCCTCGGCGGCCGCAGCCTTCGCGGCCGCGTCGTGCCGCCGCTTCGCGGCCTTCACCTCGGCCTGCGTCAGGCCGACCCGTTCGGCCGCCTCGGCCACGTCCACCCCGGTGTCGAGCAGCTGGACCACCAGGGCGTCGACCGTGGCCGACTTGGCGGCCTGCTTCTCTGCCCGGTCCTGCTGCAGCTTGGCGACGAGCCGCTCGGTTTCCGCGGCGAAATCGTCCAGCTCGCCCAGGCCGAGGATCACGTCCCCCGCCAGCTTCCGCCGCTCGGCGGCCAGCTTCTCGAATCGCTCAGCCCGCTCGGCCGCGGCCCGGCGTGCCTGCTGACGCGCCGACAGCTGACGCGCCCCCCTGCTCTCCTCAGCCATTCGGCTACCTCCCGTTGATCGTCAACCGATCTGCACATTGTGCCCCGCCCGCCCCGCGGGCGGGGCGAGGCGGGCAGGGGAGCGGCCCTAGCGCCTCACCGATCGGGGCGCGCCGGCGCCCCGCCACCCCTTCCGCGCCGCCGTACGCAGGAGCGCCGCCGGCGCCAGCGCGAAGCCTGGCCGCCTCGGCCTCCCGCAGCGCCGTTCGCCGTAGGGGTTCCTGTCAGTCAGTCACCTGCAGGTCGGTGCCGCCCCCGTCTGCCAGCTCTCCCCGTGACGCGCCCACAGGGTGCGTCGTCCGTGCGGATTTCCACAGGCATGCTCGGTGAGCCTGCCTGTGGAAATCCGCCTCGCAAGCTCGTGGTAGTTCATGATCTTGAAAACGCCCGTCGCGCTTCCCAAGTCGTCCACTCGCAAGCTCCTGTCCGCCTTGCTCAGCACGCCTCGCTTTTTCAAGATCATGAACTATCACACCTCAGACACATGTGTGACCTAGGGGGTAAGATCACCGCGTGATGACCGTCCACCGCCTCAGCGCCGGGGACGGGTATGCCTACTACATTCGCGAGACAGTATCCGCCGACGAGCGCCGCGACCTCGGCCGGGAACTCGGCGACTACTACACCGCGCAGGGCCAGCCGCCCGGCCTTTGGATGGGGTCCGGAATCGAGCTGCTCGGAGTCTCCGGCACCGTCACCGAGGCCCAGATGCGGGCCCTTTTCGGTGAAGGGCTCCACCCCAACGCCGAGGCGATCATCGCCGCCCGGATCGCCGCCGGCGACACCGCCAAGCAGGCCCTGGCCGCCGCCAAGCTCGGCCGGTCCTTCCCCAAGTACAAGAACCGCGAGACGGAGTTCGGCCGACGCTTCGAGGAGGAGCTGGCAGCCTTCGACCGGATCAACCGCCGCGAGCCGGACGCCCAGGAGCGCGCCGCCCTGCGTGGCAAGGTCGGCGCCCGACTCTTCCGCGAGGAGCACGGCCGCGGCCCAGCCTCTAAGGAGGAGCTGGGCAGGTTCATCAAGCGCGCCGAGGGCGGGAAGAAGCAAGAGGCGGTAGCCGGGTTCGACCTGGTGTTCAGCGCCCCGAAATCCGTCAGCGTGCTGTGGGCCCTCGGCGACGAGGACGTGCGCCGGGCCGTCGAGCGAGCCCACGAGAAGGCCATCGCCGACACCCTCGCTTGGCTGGAAGCCGAAGCCACCATGACCCGGACAGGGTTCGGCGGCGTTGGCCAGGAGCACGTGCAGGGCGGGCTGATCGCCACCCGCTTCCGCCACTATGACAACCGCGAGGGCGAGCCGCTGCTGCACGACCACGTGGTGGTCGCCAACAAGGTGCTGGGCGTCGACGGCAAGTGGCGGAGCCTGGACAGTGCTCTGCTCTACGCCCAGAACGTCCCGGCCAGCGAGCTGTACAACGCCCGGGTGGTCGAGGAGGTGTGCACGTCGCTCGGCCTGCGCGCGGAGGCCCGCGAGGTGACCGCCGGCAAGCGCCCCGTGATGGAGATCGCAGGCGTCGGAACCGACCTGATCGAGGCTCACTCGGGCCGCTCCAAGAGCATCAAGGAGCGTACGGCCGAGCTGGTCGAGGAGTACCGCGAGCAGCACGGCCGGGAGCCGTCCAGCAAGGTCTTGTTGCGGCTGATGCAGCAGGCCACGCTCGACACCCGCCCGGACAAGGAGCACGCCCGGGCGCTGTCCGAGCTGCGCGTCGAGTGGCGCGCGGCCGCCGTCGAGGCCTTCGGCACCGAGCGGGTGGACGCGCTGCTGCAGAGCGCACAGGCCGCCGCCGCCGGCTTCCGTGAGGACACGGCCGCCGTCCGCATCGACGTGGAGACCGCGGCCCGCGAGGTGATCGAGACCGTCTCGGACCACCGCAGCGTGTGGGGCCGGCGCCAGGTCCTGGCCGAGGCCCGCCGATGGATGATGAACGCGACCCGTGGCACTCAGCAGGGCGCCGAGATCGCCGAGCAGATCGCCGAACTGGCCCTCGCCCGCGAGGCCATCAACATCACGCCGCCGGACCCCAATCCGCGGTTCGACCCGCTCACCCGCCCGGACGGGTCGAGCATCTACCGGCGCCGGGAAGGCGAGCGATTCACCTCGGCGGCAGTGCTCGCCGCCGAAGACCGCATCGTCGGCGCCGCCCGGACCCGCGTCATCCCGGCGTCGTCCGCCGAGGCCTTCGAGCGCGTGCTGGCCGCCTACCAGCAGGCCAACCCCGAGCGGCCGCTGGACGCCGGACAGCGCGCCCTGGCCCGCCGCTTCGCCCTCGGCGAGCACCTGGTCGAGGCCGCGATCGGCCCCGCCGGCGCAGGCAAGACCACCGCCATGGCCGTGGCCGCCGACGCCGTGCGCGCCGCAGGCGGCCGCGTGATCGGCCTCGGCCCGTCCGCCCGCGCGGCCGCCGAGCTCAGCAACGGCATCAATGCCCCCGCCTTCGTGCTGCACCAGTGGCTCGGCCAGCGCGAGCGCGCCCGCCAGGGCGAGACCGTGCGGCCCGAGTTCGACGTGCGCGCTGGCGATCTGCTGATCGTGGACGAGGCCGGAATGGCTGGCACCCGACGCCTGGCCGAAGTGGTCGCCGAGGCCGAACGCGCCGGCGCCGTGGTTCGCCTGGTCGGCGACCCTAGCCAGCTGGCGAGCGTGGAGTCCGGCGGCGCCCTGCGACTGCTCGCCAGCACCACCGACGTGGTGGAGCTGGAGGCCGTGCACCGCTTCCGCACCCCCGGTGAAGCGGCCGCCTCCCTCGCCCTGCGCGCCGGTGAAGCCGAGGACGCCTGGACCTGGTACCTGGACCAGAACCGCATCGTGGCCGGCAGCCGCGAGCAGATGCTGCAGGCGATTTTCACCGACTGGCAGCGCGACATCGAGCAGGGCCTAAGCGCCCTGATGATGGCCGACGACAACGCCAGCGTGGCCGAGCTCAACCGCCTGGCCCAGGCCTACCGGGTCGGCGCCGGCCAACTCGACACGACCCATGGCGTGCAGCTTCGGGACGGCCTGGAGGCCCACCGCGGCGACCTGGTGGTGACCCGCCGCAACGCCCGGAAGAACCTCACCCGAGGCGGGAAGGACTTCGTCAAGAACGGCGATCAGTGGAGCATCACCCGCGTGAATGCTGACGGCTCGCTGGTCGTCCGGCACACCGACCACGGCGGCCGCGCCGTCCTGCCGGCCGACTACGTCAACCGGTACGTGGAGCTCGGCTACGCGAGCACCGGCCACCGCGGCCAGGGCGCCACCGTCGACACCGGATCAGGTCTGCTCAGCAGCAAGACCGCCCGGGAGTCCGCCTACGTCGAGCTGACCCGCGGACGCCAGAAGAACCAGGCGTACCTCATCCTGGAGGACGGTCAGAGCATGGCCGATGTCCTGGACGCCATCGCCCGCAACAGCCAGGCCTCCCTGTCCGCGACCGAGACGATCCGCGAGGAGCAGGACCGCGCGGTCAGCATCCGCCAGCTCACCAACGAGTACACCGACGTGCACAGTCGAGCCCTGGACCTGCGCTACCAGAGCATGCTCCGCTCGGTGCTCGGCGAGGCCGCCGAGGAGTTCATCGCAGCCGACGCCTGGCAGGCCGTCGTCCGCGCCGTCCGCGACGCCGAGCGCGACGGTTTCGCCCCCGAGCGGATTCTGCTGGCCGCCTACCGGGAGCGCGACTTCCACGACGCCGACGACGTTTCGGCGGTGCTGAGCTGGCGCATCGACAACCACGTGGCCGACGCCCACCAGGTCATGCAGCGGCTGGAGAAGGAGAACACCAGCCGGCCGCTGGCCGACCTGACGAACGACCAGCTCGCCAGCCTCGCCGGGGAGGCCACCAGGCGCCGAGCCCAGGCCCTGGAGAACATCCAGCGGGCCGACGCCCGGGTGGCCAACCAGCCCCGCGCCGCGGTGGTCGACGGCCTGCCGGTCCCGGCCTGGCCCCACCGCGCGTACGGCGACCTCACCCGTGCCCAGCTCGCCGACGCCATCGCCCGGGCCCGCCGCGCCGGCCGGATCGCCGATATCGAGCAGGACTCGGCCGCCGCGCGCGAGGCCTTCGCCGACCTCGCCGCGCTGCGACGCGAGCAGCAGCTGCGCGCCCGCATGCGCGAGACCTGGCAGCGCGAACCGGGCACCGGGCACGCGGCCACCGCCGGCCTGGACGGCGTGACCGTGGCCGCGATGATGCGCGCCAACTTCGACGGCCAGGACGAGGCCCGCCAGCAGCTGGAGCGCGCCGAGGTCATCACCGCCCGGGTACGTGCCGAGCAGCGCCTGCGCCAGCTGCTGCCCGACACCGCGCCCGTCGCCCCGGACAACACCGGCCCGGTGCCTGAGTGGCTCGCACCGCGCGAGGTGGAGCGCGACCAGCACACCCCGCCCGCGTGGATCGAGCACCTGCAGGTGCGCCGCGAGGTGATCGAGGAGCGCCTACGCCAGACCGGCCAGGCCCTCGCTCAGGACCCGCCCGCGTGGGCGCGATCCCTCGGCCCGGTGCCGCCGGTGGACCACGAGCTGCGCGAGGCGTGGGAGCGCACCGCGGCGCTGGCCGACGCCTGGCGGACTCGCCGTCAGGTGCGCGACAGCGAGCCCGGAATCGGCGACCGTCCGGGTGCCGAGCGCGACGCCGAGGCCTGGCAGACGCTGCAGGACCAGGTGGCCCAGATGGGCCGCCGGGCGCGCGCCGTCGAGGCCGCGGCCCACCGCGGTGACGCCCTCTATCCGGCCACCGATTCAGCCGCCCGGGAAGGGCTGAAGCCTGCCACCGAGCTGGAGCCGGCCGCCCTGGCCGTCGCCGAGGAAGCCCCCGCCGTCGAGGCCGAGCTGGACGAGACGTTCACCGCCGAGGTGGTGACCGAGACCGAGCTGGACGCCTCGGCCGTCGAAGCCGTCGCCGCCGTGGACGACGTGCAGGCCGAGCTCGCGGTCGACGGCGCCGAGGCAGAGCTGCAGGAGGACCAGGCCGTCGA
>NZ_JBIDAK010000041.1:0-47407 GCF_043202455.1 Kitasatospora sp. NPDC048194 | reverse complement strand
GAGGAGCCGGCCCCGGTCGTCACCACCGAGGTGGTGGCCGAGGCCGAGCTGGACGAGGACCAGGACCAGCCCGAGCTCACCCAGGAGCCGGCCGAGCTCACGGCCGAGATGGCGGTCGAGGTTGCCGAAGCGGTCGCCGAACTCACCATCGAGGACGAGCTGGACGAGCCCGAGGCCACCACCGAGGTGGAGCCGAGCGCCCTGCAGGCCGAGCTCGCGGTCGACGGCGCCGAGGCAGAGCTGCAGGAGGACCAGGCCGTCGAGGAGCCGGCCCCGGTCGTCACCACCGAGGTGGTGGCCGAGGCCGAGCTGGACGAGGACCAGGACCAGCCCGAGCTCACCCAGGAGCCGGCCGAGGTGGCGGTCGAGGTTGCCGAAGCGGTCGCCGAACTCACCGTCGAGGAGGACCTGGACGAGCCCGAGGTCACCACCGAGGTACCGCAACAGGCCGCCGTCGAGACCGCCGCAGCCGAGCGCGATACCCAGCAGGACCAGCCCGAGCCGGCCGACGAGGAGAGCTGGCAGCACCTGCCCTACGCCATGCTGTCCGATGCTGAGCTGTCGGCCGCCCTGGCCTACGCGGTGGATGCCGCCGAGACCGCCCAGGACCAGGCCGCTGCCCAGGAAGCCCGCGCCGCCGAGCTGGCCGCCGCCCTCGCCCCCGGTGGGGAGATCGAGCAGCGCGTCGCCGCCCGGGCCGAGCGCGTCGAGGCCATCCAGGAGATGCGCGCGGCCGCCGTCCAGGTCGAGGAACTCACCGCCGGCATCGAGTACGACCAGCGCCAGGCCGCCGGCATCGAGGCCCGCCTGGCGGAGACCGGGCGATTCGGTCGGCCTGCCGTGCGCGGCCCCGAGCGCGAGCAGTTGGAGCGCCAGCTGCTCGACCTGCGCGCGGCCGCCGGGCGCCGGGACCAGGAGCTCGCCGCCGCCCGTCAGCAGCTGCAGGACAGCACCCAGCGCGCCGGCAGCCCGGCCGAGCACGAGGAGGTGCTGGCCAACTGGCAGCGCGCCGGCGGCAGCCGCGAGGCAGTGCTGGCACGGACCACCGCATCGCGCGAGCGAGGCCTGCAGGCCGCCCGCGCCGAGGCCGACGCCGCCCGCGGCCGGGTCACCGAGCTGGACACCTCGGCCGCCACGATCCGCCAGGAGATGCAGCGGCGCGACGCCCAGCCGTACGCCCAGCGCCTCGCCGAGGAGGCCCGGCGAATCCAGGCCGCCCAGCGCGCCGCCGAGCAGCAGCGCCAGCAGAACCAGCAGCAACAGGGCCCCGACCAGAACCGCGGCGGCCGCGGCCGCAACGGCCCCGAACTGTAGGAGAACAATGTGAGGCCCGGGGGCGAGCCCCAGGCCTCACGAGTCCAGGTTGTATACCGCTCGCTTCTGTCCGTTCGGCACCCGCCCTGCACGGACTGGCCACCTGGCAACACCGGCACTGCGCGTGCTGGTCGGGCTGCGGGGACCGGCACGTACCGTCCGAGAGTAGCGGAGCATCCTAGCCCGGACGCGAGACCGTCAGCACGGGTTGACGAATGCTCATCCCGGGGGATGGGGCTGTTGCCAGGGTGAGCACAGCGGCCGCCGTCCCGGCCCCACTAGGCTCCGGGCCATGTCGATCCCGAACCAACAGCAGATGCCCGCGCCCGCCCCGAGCGCGGCGGCAATCTCGGCGGCGATGGCCGCACTTGGGGCGTACGCCGAGCCCCCGACTGCCGGCGAACTGGAGCAGCAGGCCCGGGCCGTGGGCGGCGAGCACGTCCTGGCCGCCGTCCTGGCCAATGCCTTGTACGGCGCCGCGATCGGCACCGGGATGCTCACCGAGGGGCACATGCTCGCCCAGGGCGCCGGCGCCGAGGAGATGTCGCTGGCCCGCCGGCAGGTGCTCCAGGCGTCCGGCGCCGAGGGCCCGGGCGTGATTGGAGTGCTGCACTGGCAGGCCGGGCACGTCTCGCACCTGCTCAAGGGACTGGACGCGCAGGGCTGCGGCCCGGTGGTCGCGGCGGCCGCCCGTACGGCCAGCGCGCTGCTGGCGCTGCTCGCCTGCTCGGCGGTGTTCTCCACCGAGGACGAGCGGGCCGGGTAGATCCCCGACGAACTGGCCCGCGCCCGACGCGAACTCGCCGAGGCCCTGGCCGAGCTCGATGCACTGCCAGCCACGGCTGCGGCGATGTTCCTCGGTGCCGTACCCGGCATGTAGGGGCGCCGTCAGCGCCGGTTGACGGAGTGTTCGCCCGAGCGGGCGGAGCTGTGCCAGGGTGGGCGCATGACCGACCTGGTGGACACGTACGCCGAACTCGGCGCCCGACTGGGCACCTGGCTGACCGCCCCCTCGCCGCTCACCGCGGACGCGCTGCTCGACTGCCTGCGCGCGGCGGAGGCCGGCACCACCGGCGAAGTGCGGTCGTTCTGGGGGTTCGCCGCGATGAACTGGCAGGCCAGCATCAGCGCCACCGCGGACACCCGGCCGAGCGTCGGCGAACTGCGGGCGGTCGCCATCGAGTACGCCGAGATTGCCCGCAGCCGGGAGACGGCGAACGCCGGGCAGTGACCCACTGCCCGGCGTTCGAGGCCTCGCTACTCGGCGGGTGCACCGCCGGGCAGGATGAGGGCGAGCTGGCCGTCCGAACCCAGACGCCCCTGGCCGTCGGACCGCTGGTCGTTGACGATGACGAACCCGTCCTCGGTGGTCTCGACCGGACGGGTGGTGTCGGCGGCGCCCTGCTCGGCCGCGAGCTGTCGGGTGCGACGGCGGCGCGACGCAGCCACCTTGGACATGGGGTTGTCGGCGAGCCCGCCGCGGTCGCGCTCGTAACCCTCGCCGGCCTTCGAACCCGGCTTCCACCGGCCGTGTTCGTCGGCGGCTTGGGAGCTCGCCCCGGCCGCCCGGGCGGCGCTGCGACCGGAGGCGCGCCAGCCGTGCGAGGTGAACGTCCTTCCGCGCTCGTCGGTGGCGTGGCCGGCCGCGCCCACCAGTTTCTTGGAGATGTCGTTGACCGATCCGGGGTGCAGTTCGGCGCTGACGTTGCCCCACCGGTCGACCTTGCGCAGCAGGCGGCCCTCGGTGACGCCGCGTTCGGCGAGGAGCGTGCGCCAGGCGGTGAGCGCCGCATGCGGACACAGCGCGTCCCCGGTGGCGGGCAGGAACAGCTCGGCGCCCTTCCCGGCCTGGTCGGTCTTGCTGCTGCGGAAGCGGACCGCAACACCCTTGGGGCTGCTGGTCGTCCAGGCGTCGGACAGGTTCAGCGCCGCGAGCTCGGACCGGCGGGTCCACGCCGCGTAGGACAGCGCGCACAGCAGCCGGTCGCGGGCGCCGGTCAGGGTGCTCGGGTCGATCCGCTCGGCCACGTCGAGCGCCTGGTCGTCGGTGACGATCGCCGACTTCTTCGTGGTGCGGCCGGCGTCGGCAAGGCGCTTGCCGTGCGCGCGGATCAGCGTGCGGGCGTCGTCGGCGTCCGGCTTGGGCTGCCGGGCGATCTTGTGCATGGACTGGATGGCCGCGACGGCCTGGTCCAGGGACGACGCGGCGTAGGGCTTGCCGGTGCGCTCGCTGACCGTCTCGGTGAGGTGGTGGACCCATTCGGTGAGGGTTGCGGTCGTCATGGGCAGGGTGGTGCGTCCGTTGGCCCGGCACCACTGGTCGGCCTGGCTCCACCAGTTGCGGTACGCGCGGCGGGTGTTCTCCGGGACGGCGACCACCAGCGCTTCGCGGGTCGCCGGTGTGAGGTGGTGGTCGGCGTCCGTCCACGGGCCCGCGCCCGGGACCGCGAGGGCGCTTCGAGCGCCCGGGAGAGCGACGCTCAGCCCTTCCGAAGGCTGGTCCATTTGCCCCCTTTCGTCGCCCGTGATTTGGAGCAATATCACGAGTGAGCCGAACCTTACCAGGCTCGGCCGACGCTGCGTCAGCGATTCGCTGACGCGTGGGCCGGATGTCAGCGAAACGCTGACATTAGCTGAAAGTGTCAGGGTTAGCCTGACAAAGTTAATCTGTCAGGAGTAGCCTGACAGGCATGACGGACACCGATCCCGGCACCGACCGGTACGCCTACAGCCGGACCGCCCTCGCCCGGCTCGCCCTCTCCCACGAACTCGCCGGACTCGCCGACCGGGCCGCGGCCGGCGTGCCCACCGTGAACGACGCCTTCACCAACCCGGGCGAGTCGGTCGGCGACGCGCTGCACCTGGTCGAGCTCGCCCAGGAGGTGCTCGCCCGGGCCGTGGTCTACGAACGGCAGCGCGGCGCCAGCTGGGAGAAGATCGGCGAACAGCTCGACGTCGCCCGGCAGTCTGCGCACGAGCGGTACCGGGAGGCCGAGGAGGAGTGGGGGCAAGCCCTGGTGGAGCCGCTCTACCCGGCCGAGCCCGGGCGCCGCGTGCGCGGCCTGCGGCTGCACGAAGCCGCGTACGAGCCCACCAAGGCCGGCCGGCGGCTCGACCAGTGGGCGCGCGAGCACGTCGACCAGTGGGCGAGTGCGCACGGCAAGCAGCACCGCGACGACGAGCACCCGGTTACCGGCCGCTTGCCGCACCTGACCACCGCCGAGGAGATGGTGCAGGTCATGGACGCCATCAACCTGCTGCACCGGACCCACGCCGGCCCGGCCAAGCGCGCCGAGGTCATGGAGCGCAAGGCGGCGCTGCTGGACCGGATCGCCGTCGAGGACGGCAAGCCCGAGGCTGCCCAGCAGGCCGCCGAGGCCCGCGCCTACGCCGCCCAGCTGCGGGCCGAGGCCGAAGCCGAGGCGACGCCGTGACCCGCGTCAACCCGGACCAGGCCTACCGGGACGCCCCGCCGCAGCCCGCCGAGCTCGGCGAGGTCATGCGCGGGCTGGCGGAGTGGATCGAGGGGAAGCTGACCCCGGCCGGCGTGCGCGAGCACAAGCTGCGGGCCGCCGCGGCCGCCGACCGCAGCGCGCTGCTGGCCGCCGACGAGGTCACCCACTACAAGGGGCAGCGCACCGCGGCCGCCCGCGAGGTCCGCGCCCTGGTGGGGGAGACCCGGGAGTCGGCAGAGGAGGCCGCGGCCGCGCTGATCGAGCACGACCGCCAGCACCGGACGGCCCTGGCCGAGCCGGCCGGGCTGACCGGCCGGGACTACGTCCGCGCCGAGTACCTGGCGTGGCAGACGAAGGAGAACGCGCGATGACGGAGCCGACACCCGCAGAGCTGCGCGAGCTGCAGGGCCGCGCGGAGGCGCTGCTGGCCGACCTGGAGGCCGTCCACGGCCGCCTGCTCGCCGCCGACGAGCCGCTCAGGGATACCCGGTTCGCGCTCACCGGAGGCAAGGACGGCCTGCGCGAGGCCGTCGACTCCTTCTCGCGCTGCGCGGGCGAGATCGCCCGGGTTCGCACGGCCCGCGACCCGCGGCTCTGCAAAGCGCACTGGGGGATCTGCCCGACGTGCGGGCCGACCCTGCGCAGCAGCGGCGGCGAGACCTGGTGCGAGCAGTGCGGCACCCGGTGGGACTACGACCGTCTCGGCAGCCCGTGCCTGGAGGTGGCCGAGTTCATCGGCGAAGACCCGGGCGGCGGCCGGGTCCTGCTGTGCGGCGCCCACGGCCGCCAGCTGGAGAAGCAGGTCACCAACGGCCGGCTGATCCCGCTCGGCGAAGAGGAGTAGGCCCCACCTGCAGCCGGCAACGAGAAGCGCCCCGCCATCGGCGGGGCGCTTCTCGTTGCCGGCGGTGGATCAGGCGCCGCCGCGACGCTCGGCCTTCGCCCGCTCGGCGGCCGCGAGCTCGGCCGCCAGCCGGTTGGCCTCGGCCTCGGCCGGGTGGAACACCGGCGCGGTCACCCACTCCGGATCGTCGTCCAGCCAGTCCTGCAGGCCCTCCCCGGTCGCCTTCGGCGGAGCGGTTTCCTGGTGCGACTCCAGGCAGGCCGGCGCCGCCAACTTTGGCGCCAGGGTGTGCAGCCGGCTGATCCACTCGATCTCGCCGAGCGTGCCCACCTTCGCCGGGTCGCCGGCGTACGTGCGCACCCACCCGAGGTAGAGGGCGGTCAGGATCTCCCGCACCTTCCGGTGGCGGTACCAGCAGCGCGGCACCTCCCGCGGCATCTCGTGATACTCGATCAGCCAGTCCACCCACAGGCCGAGCTCGCCGATGCGCTGCTGGCGGTCGGCCGGCTCCATCGCCGACCAGACCCACCGGCGCGGTGGGGTGGTCTTCTGCCCGGTGGCGCTGGCCACCGTCTCGGCCGGCACCTGCTGGGCCAGCTCGGCAGGCTCAAGCACCAGTGATCTCCTTCGTCATGGACACCCCGGCCGGCTCCAGGGGGCGGGCCAGCCAGGCCTTGATATCCGCATCGCGCCAGCTCGGACGCATGTTGACCCGGATCGGTGCGCGGTTGAAGTACAGCACGATGGCGGTCAGGTCCGGGATCTGGCGCAGCTGGTGGACCGGCAGCAGGTCGGACTCCACCCACTGCGTCGAGGTGGACTCGCCGGTGCTGCTGCTGGTCCGGCTGGTCCGCTCGACCAGCTCGCGGCCGAACAGGAACGAGAAGTACCGCAGGGTTTCGTCATCGGCGAGGCCAGGCAGCAGCATTCGCAGCGTGGACGCCGAGATGATGGTCCGCGCGCCCTCGGCGCCCATCCGCTGGACCAGTTGTGAGTAGCTGTGCCAGAAGGTGAACATTGCCACGCCCATGCCGCGGCCCGTGGTCAGCGTGTTGGGCAGCTTCGGGTAGCGCAGCATGTTGCCGGCTTCATCAATGAAGCCGCCCAGGGTGCGCTCCGGGTGGCGGCCGGTTCGCTCGTAGCGCCGCTCCGCCTCATGGATCACCGAGGCGATCAGCGAGGTGAACAGCGGAGAGAACCGCTCGGCGTTGGTGGGCGAGGCGATCAGCACCAGCGTGCCGTTGCTCTCCAGGAGCTTCTCGGCGGTGAAGTCGGTACGGGACGCCACGTCGCGCACGCCCTTGTTGCGCCAGACCGCCGCCAGCACGTTGAGCGTGAACTGGACGCTCCCCACGCCGTCCTCGTGGAGCGTGGTCCACGGCTGGGCGTAGTCGACCGCGGCCTCGGGGTAGCGGTCTTCCAGGATGGCGCGCACGTGGTCGACGGCGCCGGCGCCGAGCGCGAGCCACCGGCGGAAGTCGTTGATGCCGCCGCCGGAGATGCGGGCGGCCAGCAGCAGGCCGGCGACGATCGCCCGGGCCTGGATCAGCCAGGGCTCGGCCTTGGGGTCGTACGACTTCTGTGCGGCGTCGGCCTGCCATTCCGCCATCAGTTCGGCGCGGTCTTCGTCGGTGGCGTAGTCCACCGGCGACCAGTGCGCTTGAATCCACGGGCCGGGCGGCAGGCCGCCGGGGGCGATCACCCACACCGGGCCGAGGTGGCGCCGGGCCTGGTAGATCTCCTCCAGGTCACCCACCTTGGTGCCGGTGACGATCGCCGGCCCCTGCCACTCGGCCGCGTTGGGGATGACCACGCCGGTGGTCTTCGCCGAGCCGGGCGGCCCGAACGCGATCCCCGAGGCCGAGCGTTCGATCGCGCCGACGATCTGCTTCGTCTGCTGGCCGCGGCCGGCGGTGAGGCGGTCCGGCCGCTCCTTCGGCGCCTCGGCCAGCGCCATCTCCCGCTCGACACCGGCCCCGCCCCACGCCGCACCGCCCGCAGGTGCCTGCCGCCGGCGCCGGGTGAGACGGCGGACCAGCACCCGGGCGAGGACGCCCAGGAGCACGACCAGCACGGCGAACACCGAGTAGAACAGCCAGGTGGGCGGGGCCGGGCTGTACACCGCCCCCGGTCCCTCGGCGACGGACAGCAGCGCCGTGCCGGGAACGGACGAGGTCATGTGGGGCAGGCCCTGCCCGGACAGCAGCCCGGACAGGACGCCGGCCGCCAAGGACACCGCGCCCAGCGAGATGACCGCGCCGGCGCCGAGCGCGGTCATGAACGTGCTGTCGTCCATCCGGCTGCTGTCGGACACTCAGACCACCATCTTTTCGTCGGTCTCGAAGAGTCGTTCTTCCTCGCGCGAGAGCACCAGCTGCACCGCGTGCGAGCCGCCGCCGCGGCCGACCTTCCACAGGGCCCGGCCGCGCTGGCCGGCGCCCCAGCTCCCGATCAGGTCGCACTCGGCATCGGTGAGGCCGATCGCCTCGCGGGTGATCTGCAGCGGCTTGGTGTCCTGCGCGAGCTGAATCCGGGTTTCGCACGAGCTGATCAGGTCCTTGGCGATGGCGACCGCCTCGGAGCCGGCCGCGCCGACCGCTTCGAAGTCCGAGAGCCGGTGGGTGGCCAGGAGCTGGATCGTGCCCTTCGCCCGGGAGAGCCGCAGGTCGGCGTCGATCTTGCGGACCATGCTCGCGCCGCCGGACTGCATCTGTCGCCACAGCTCATCGCGGACCACGATCCACGGCCGGCCGGGCTGGTCGATCGCCGCCTGCGCCCAGGAACTGACGCAGGTCAGCACCATGGCGACCGTTTCGTCTCCGTACTGCTCCAGGGCGGAGATGTCGACCGACTGGATCGGCGCGTTCCAGTCCAGGCCGATGCTGGTCTGCTGGTCAAACAGGCCGCCGAGGTGGCCGGTCACCATGGCGCCGAGCGCCGAGCGGATGGAGGCCATCTGCTCGCGGGCGGTCTGGATGTCGTTGCCGCGCACCCGCAGCTCGCGGGCCATCGCCTCGCTCGGGTCGCGCAGCACGTCGTAGACCTGCGGCAGCGTGGGGGTGGCCAGGCGCGTCTCGCTGGTGCCGCTCAGCGCGCCGGTCACCTCCCGCACCGCCACGTCCAGGCACTCCTCTTCCTGTGGCAGCAGCGAGCGCCGCAGCTGGAGCTCCAGCAGCGCCTTGCACAGGGTGAGGCGGCGCCGGTGAATCTCCGT
This sequence comes from Kitasatospora sp. NPDC048194, assembly GCF_043202455.1. Classification (NCBI taxonomy): domain Bacteria; kingdom Bacillati; phylum Actinomycetota; class Actinomycetes; order Kitasatosporales; family Streptomycetaceae; genus Kitasatospora; species Kitasatospora sp. NPDC048194. The sequence continues at coordinate 38,580 of NZ_JBIDAK010000041.1, read as the reverse complement.
CAGCCGGCTGAGCAGCTCGGTGCGGTCCTTCACCAGGTCCAGGCCCATGCCGAGCGGGCCTGCGTCCAGCGGGTTGATCCGGCCGGCGAGGCCCGGGCCGAGGCGGACCGGCTCCACCCCGAGGTGCTCGCACATCCGGGCGTACTCGCCTTTAACATCGCCCGCGATCAAGGTGCGTTGCCCGAGCGCCATCAGCCGGAAGCAGAGCGCTTTGATGTGCGCCGACTTCCCCGACCCGGGGATGCCGGTGATCATCACGTTCGGGTTGGTGGTCAAGCCCTCGCGCACCCACACGCTTGGGTGCGCCGAAAAGGCTTGCCTGGTCAGGGTGTTCTGCCCGATGTACACCCCGATGGCCGGCAAGCTCGCGGCGTGCAGGAACGGGTACACACCGGCGGCGCGGCCGGTGTCCGCGCGGAAGACGGCCGGCTTGGCGGGCGAGGCGGCCCGCCCCGCGTAGGGCTGGTGCCAGCCCAGGCGCGGGGCGATCCGCATAGCCGCCTCGGGGTCTTCGAGCAGCCGGGCCCGGCGCAACTCGCGCGCGGTGAGCTGGCGCTGGCGGGGCAGCGCCTCGGTGGAGGGCAGCAGCTCGGCCAGTGAGGTGGCGTCGAGGGCGCTGTCCCCTCGGGTGCGCCGGAAGAACGGGAAGCTCACAGTGCCATCCTCCGAGGGGGCAGACCCATGCCCAGCGGCAGCGCCGCGGACGCGAAACCTTCGTCCTGCGCACCCCAGCAGCGGCGGAGCTCCAGGCCGGCATCGCTGGCGTCCGCCTGCAGCTCGGCGCACGCCGTCTCCAGCTCATCGAAGCTGGTCACGGTGACCGCGAGCATGGCGACCATGCGCACGACGCCCTGGCCGCTGGCCCGGGCGATGTCCTGCGCCCGGGCGGTTGCATCCTCGCGCCGCTCGTCCTCGGACTCGGCGCGGCCGGTCTTCTGGCGCAGGATGCCGGCCGCCTGGCGCTTGGCCTTCTCGCGGCTCAACTCCCGGCGGGCCCGCGACGGTCCGAGCGGCTCGTACACCAGCGACAGCGAGCGCCTGGCGTTCTCGCGCGGCCGGAGCAAGGGCTGCAGGAACGTGGCGTACACCTCGGAGTGCGGGAAGCCGCGCACCTGGTAGGTGACGGTCCAGGCGCCATCGTGCCGGTAGACGCCCCAGCTGGTCTCGGCGGCCGCCGGCCCGGCGAGCGCCGGGTCGACGCCGGCCGGCAGACCCTTGTGGCCGGGGTTGGTGGCCGCGGCGGCCCGGGCGGCCAGCATCAGCTGGGCCTCGGGGTCGAACGCCGAGCGGATCACCTCGGCGACCCGGCGGGGCGAGAGCACCTCTACCACCTGCAGGCCGGCCGAGGAGAGCGTGCCCTGCAGGGCGTTGTACTCCCGCACCAGCACCGCGGCGGCGCCGACCTGGCCGCCGCCGGCGCCGCGCACGGCGAGCCGGGCCCGGGCCGAGGACAGCGTGACCGACAGGTAGGTCTCCCGCGCGGTCGCGGCCGGGCCGGCGCTCTCCATCAGCTCGCCGAGGGACTGCACGGCGGCCGCCGGCGCGTCCGGGCTGATGTGACGGGTCGTCCAGGCCCGCAGCGCCGCCCCGTCGTCGGGGAGCGAGCGCTGGTGGACCTGAATCCGGGTGATCGCACCGTCTTCCTTGCACAGGCCGCGCAGGAAGGCGGCCCACTGCCGCACCCGGGTGTTCTGCTTGTCGGTGTCGATCAGTGCCAGGCCGGGGAAGGTGACCCGCGCGATCAGCGTGTAGGTCTCCTCCACCGGGTTGTGCACGATGCCGACAGAGCCGCCCAGGCCGTCCGGTGCGGTCAGAACGCGCAGGCGCGCCAGCACGCCCGGCAGGTCCATGGGCTGCTCGCCGTCTTTGGTGGCCGGGGCGAACACCCCGGACATGAACACGTTTCGCTTCGTTGCCACGCTGATCTGATGCCTAACTGCGAGGAGGACCCATTCCTCGGCGGCTAGCCCCATCACGCGCCCGTAGGCGAGCAGGAGCAGGACGCCCGCGACGGGCAGCGCGACGAGGGCAGCGGTCCAGCTGTGCTGATAGATGGGCATGAGGGCGATGACCGACGCGGCGGCCATCATGGCGAAGCCGACCCCCGACAGGTTGCCGATGAATCCCGACTTCTCGGCCTGCCACCCTGTGTAGGTGTCCGGTTGGACGGTGTGCTGAGACATAGGTCAGCTCCCCTTGTTCGGCGGGGTGGGCGGGGTCGGGGGAGGCGTCGGCGGGTTGCTCTCGGTGGGCTGGCTCGGGGCGGGCCCGCCGCCGCTGGCCGGCCGGGGGCCGGAGCCCTCGGCCAGGCCGGCGCCGGTGCCGGGACCGCCGGCCGGGCGGTCTGCCGGGCGCGAGCCGGTGTCGGCCGACTCCGCCTCGGGCTTGTCGGCCGGGACCGCGGTACGGGCGTTGTCGTCGGATCGGCGCGGGGGCACCACGTTGCCGTTGTGGTGGGCCGGGCCGCCCAGGTCGGCGTGCGCCGCCGCGTTGTGGGTGGCCGCTTCCACGATGCCGAAGCCGGCGGCCGCCGCCTGCAGGCCCAGGCCGACGCCGCCGCCGACGCCGCTCCAGAACCCGCGCTTCTTGCCGCCGCCGTTGCCGCCCCCGCCGCCGGAGGAGGAGTTGGCGTTGTCCTCTTCCAGCGCCCGGGTGTAGCCGGAGCCGCCGCCGACCGCGCCGGCGCCGGCGGCCGCGCCGGTGTAGCCGCCGAACATGGCGCCGAGGCTGGAGCCCACCGCGCCGAGCATGCCGGCGCCGGTGCCGTTGCCGTTGCCCGTGGACGAGAAGGTGATGAACTTCGCCAGGGCGGGCCAGGAGAAGCACGCCAGCAGGAACATGATCAGACCCACGATGACGTTCTGCAGGCCGCTGCCGCGGGCCATCGCCGAGAAGCCGATGGCGAAGCAGAGCACGATGACGAGCTTCATCAGCACCAGGGTGATGGCCGCGTTCCTGGCCTTCGGCCACCACTCCTTCGTCGCGTCGGACAGCTGGCCGGCGACGGTCACCGGCATGGTGGCCGCGAGGACCATGATCCCGGCCTGGCGGACCATGACCTCGATCCACAGGGCCCCGATGGCCAGGATGCACAGGATGCCGAGCACGATCACGACGCCGACCGCCTCGGATGCCACCGTGCCGCCGGTGACCAGGGCGGCGCCGCCGGCCGACGCGGTACCGCCGCCGCCGACCAGGGCGGCGAACAGCGTTCCGAGCTGCGTTTTCATCGCCGTGGCGGCGTCCGCTTCGCCGTTGCCGCCGCCGGTGAACGACACATTGATGATCCAGGTAGAGACGGCGTCCACCCAGCTGAGCGCGGTCTGCAGGGCGAGGCCGTACACCGCCAGCACCATGGCCCACTTGCCCAGGCCGGCCAGCACGGTGCCCAGCGGGGCGCCGTTGCTGGAGATGGCCACCTTGGCGAACTGAATCAGCATCAGGAAGACGGCCACGAGGACGGACAGCACGGTCATGATGCCCATGACCTGGCCGATCCCGGTCTGGTCCAGGTTGATCGTGGAGGCGGAGTTGAAGGCGTCAGCGAACTGCTGCAGGGCCCAGACGGTCCCCTCGCCGATGGCGCCAGCCGCTTCCTTCATGGCGTCGGACGCCATTTTGCTGATCTTCCCGGCGACCCAGTCCACCGGGCCATTGACCGGCGGCGGGTACTGGCCGCCGAACTCGTTCATGCAGTCCTGAAAGCCGCGGGTCTGCTCGGTGATGCACTTGGTCAGCGCCTTGTCCAGCGGCGCGTAGTTGGGCAGCGAGTGGTCGTAGGAGTCCTCCCACTTCTTGAGGTGGGCGAGCTCGACCTTCTTAATGTCGTCGTCAGTACAGCCCTTGCTGTCGCCGATCATGTCGGCGCTGCAAGGCTCCGAGGTGCCGGGCAGCTGCCCGGCCTCCAGGCTGCAGCCGTCAGCTTCCGACAGGATGCAGTACTTGCCGTTCTTGTCGACGCCGACCGCCTCGCCCGCCCAGTCCTTCGGAATCGGGTCGGGCGGCCCCACGGAGGCGTGCTTGGACGGGTCGTCGGCCATCGCCGAGGGCGCGGCCACGCCGGCGCTCAGCAGCAGGGCGACGAGCAGGGCGAAGACGCGCAGTATCCGCCTAGTCTTCACGGATCACCTCCCACCAGCCATCGGCGCGCGCAGGCACCGAGTTGGGGTCGTAGCTGAGCGGGAACGTGCGCTTGGCCATGTACTGCGGATCGGTGGTGATCTTCCAATCTCCGTCCTGCCAGATCATCAGCACGTCGCTGGTCTGGTCTCGCAGCGGGCGGTCGTCGGGTTTGGCGTCGGGCAGCGTCGCCGAGCGGCTGTAGTGCATCCACACCTGGACGACCTGGCCGTCCGGCGTGATGGACTTGCCGCGCACCGCGTCCACCGAGGTGGAGATGGTCAGCCCGGCCGGCATGCCGCCAGAGGGCTGCAGGCCCACCGCGGCGCGCAGGGCCCGGGTGTCGGAGACGGCCTTGTCGATGCTCGGCTCGGAGCCGTGCGCGGTGATGGTGGACAGCTGGCGACGCAGCATGTCGTCGTCCAACAGGCTGAGTTCGTCCATGTGGTAGACGGCCGCGCTGATCGCCCCGAGCCCGTCGTCCGGGAACCCGATGCTGACGCCGTTCTTCTGTCCGGTCGGCTTGCGCAGCTTCACCGGCTTGGCCTGCGCCGGGGTGAGCATGGTCGGCGCGCCGCTGCTCGGCGAGGCCGAGCTGGCGCCGGCGGACGAGGAAGTGCGCGGGGTCGGGGTGGGGGCGGCGTGGTGGCCGTTGTCGCCGGTGTGGTCGGGGCCCAGGTTCTCGACCAGGAAGACGCCGCCGGCGGCCAGGGCGGCCACGACCACCACGCCGATGGCCGCCAGGCGTAGGCGGGCCCGCCGGGCCGCGCGGTCGTATCGGTCGGCCATCAGCTCACACCGCCATCGTGTAGACGGACCACACCAGACCCGAGGTCACCGCGATGCCGCCGCCGGCGATCAGCGACATGATGACGGCCTTCTTCCCCTTGGCCGCCAGGGCGCCGCGGTCGGTGTTCTCCCCGACGCCGATGCAGGCCCAGCCGGCCAGGCCGCCGAGGACGGCGAGCGCCAGGCCGCCGCCGGCCACCCAGCCCAGGATCGTGCCGGTCGGGTTCTTCACGTTGTCCGGCAGGGTCGGGGTGTAGTCCGGAATCGGGTTCGCCGGCGCCGGCTTGGGCGTGGGGTCGGCGAGGATGTGCGAGTGGCTGTCGGCGGCGGCGAGGATGTGCTGGTGGCTGTCCATCGCGGCGGACAGGACGTGCAGGAGCTGGCTCATCAGGACGACACTTTCTCGGGAACGTGGACGGGAAGCGGGGCGGCGGCGGGAGCCGGCGCGGCCGGCAACGGGTCACCCCAGGAGGCATGAGCGGAAGCCAGGACTGCCCGGGCGAGCGCGGTAGCCGCCTGCGCCGAGCGGGAGCTGAGCCTAGTGACATCACGCAGGCCGTACGCCCGGATTTGCGGATCATGGTCGACGCGCACCACGGCCGACACCATCGGCGCCAGCATGGTCTCGCCCGCCTTCACCGCCGCTGGCAGCCGGCCGTCAGCGGTCCCGACGAGGGCGACCACCATCCGGTCGAGGGGCAGGCCCTCGGCCGTGGCCGCCATGAGGGCGATCTGGGCCGCCTGCATGCCGGAGGCAGTGGCCGCGACCGCCAGCACGGGGACCGCGAAGGGCAACGCGCACCAGGCCGCCGTCAGTCCGGTACGGCCCTCGGTGCGAGCCGAGACGATGTCGTGCGCCACCGGGTGCGCGGTGTCCGCGACCAGCACCTGCCACCCGCCGGCGGCCGCCAGCTGCTGCCAGGCCGCCGGGGCGTCCGGCAGCCGCAGCGCCGGCGCGCTCCACTCCTGGTGGTCGGTAAGCACCTGCCAGCTCCCGCCGTCAGGAGCGGGGAAGGTGGTGGCGGCCGTGCGGATCTGCCGCCTGGTCAGCGGGAGATGAGGCGGGATGGAGACCAGTCCGGCCCCCGGTTGCTGAGCCCACGCCGGCCAGGGGGACGCGAGCCGGTGGGCGAGGTCTGCGACCACGCTCGATCCGAGCTGACTCATCCCGGTGGCCAGCAGTCCGGCCGTTGTCGTCCGTCCACTGCCGCCTACTGCGGACAGGACGGGGATCAGGATTCGGCTGTGGGTGGGCAGCACCACAGCCGGCTGTGCTCGTCTTGCCAATGCTCCCCCGAATTGCCAATTGCGCCACTGCGCGGGTAAATCCTCCTTGCCTGCTGTCTCGCTGGTCAGTCTAATCTCGCTGTCGAACGTGTGTCCCGAGAGTAATTCTGGTGACGACCAGTCAAGTCACCCCGTGTGAGCAGGACGGGCGGATGGTTCATCCCGATTAACGACAGATTGCGCGATTTGCAACGCCCCTGAACGGGCGGGGGGTCACCGACCAGGGGCTTTATCCGCCGGGCGTGTCGGATGGGGTGTGAGAATGAGGTTGCTCCGCCTGCGACCGGATTGACTCCTGACGGTCAATCAGATCGTTGTGCGTAGAGGAACAGGCGGTATGCGAGGTGGAGGGGGGACGGGAGTGCAAGCGAAACGGGGGCTTGCGGCCGCAGCCGCGGCCATAGCGGCCAGTCCGCTGCTGCTCGGCGTTGGTCTAGTCCTATTCGTCAGTACATTCGATGACCACAAGACCAAGGGGCCCGTGCTGGTCGGCAGCGACTCGCTGCGGGTCGGCGGGGACGGCGTCCCGGGGCAGTACGCCGATCTCATCAGGAACGCGGCCAAGGCCTGCGACCAGGGGCTGAGTGCGGCCGTGCTGGCCGCCCAGCTGCAGCAGGAGAGCGGCTTCGACCCGCACGCCAACAGCGGCCAGGCCCAGGGCATCGCCCAGTTCACGCCGGACACCTGGTCAAGCTGGGGCAACGGCGGCGACGTGTGGAAGCCCGAGGATGCGATCCCCGCGCAAGGGCGGTTCATGTGCTCGCTGTTGAAGACGGCGAAGGAGCACCCCGACTACAGCGGGTCGGCCATCGAGCTGGCGCTGGCCGGCTATAACGCCGGGTGGGGAAGGGTGGACGAGTTCAAGGGCGTGCCGCCGGCGAGCTTCGCCAAGGGGCAGACGTACAACTACGTGCAGAACATCATGGCCCTGGTGCGCAAGTACACCGATGCGTCGACCGGCAACGACACCCCGGTGGACCTGCCGCCCGACTACCAACTCCCCGATGGCACCCCGCAGCAGGTCAAAACCGCCGTGGCGTGGGCGCTGGCCCAGCGCGGCGGGTGGTACCAGTGGGGCGGCAACTGCACCAACCCGCTCGGGGATGCCCCGGACGGCCGGTGCGACTGTTCCAGCCTGATGCAGCAGGCCTACGCCCACGCCGGCGTCGACCTCCCGCGTACGACGTTCGATCAGGTCAAGGCGGGCACCAGGGTGTCGATCAACGATCCGCACCCGGGCGACCTGGTGTTCAGCCCCGGGTCGGACGGCAGCGACGACAGCCCCGGCCACGTGGGCATGTACGTGGGTAACGGCATGGTGGTGGAGGCCCCGCACACCGGTGCGCAGACCAGGGTCGTGCCGTACGACAACTGGAAGAACAGCACGTCGCCGATCAACCGGGTCACCGCGGTGGTCCGGATCGTCGGCTCGTGACCCGAGAGAGGCAGGCGACGATGCACGATGACCAGCTGGTCCTCCCTTGGGGGACCGTCACCCCCGAGTTCTGGTCGGACCTGGCCGAGGACGAGCCGGACGAGCCGCCGGCCTACGAGGAGCCGGCCTTCCTCGCCGAGATGCGGACGGCCGAGCCCGTGCCGGCGGCCGCGCTGCCGGCCCCGGCCCGCGAGGTGCCCACCGCGGTGCTCGGCCCCGTCGCGGTCGGCCAGGCCCCGGCGGCCGCCCCCGCGCCGGTGCAGTCCGAACAGGCCGACTACGCCGGGCGGTTCGCGGCGCTGGCGGAGAAGCTCACCAAGCCGCAGACCAACCTCACGCTGCTACTGGCCAGCTCGGAGGCCATGCACCTGGACCAGGAGCTCACCGACGTGTTCGGCCCGAGCGATCCGAACGTGATCAGCGTTCGCGAACTGCGGGCGCTGATCGCTCACCTGCAGGGCCAGCGCGCCGCGGCCGCCCGCCTGTACCTGCACGTCACCGGCCTGCAGGCCACCGTCGCCGGCGTCGGCCACGACCTGACGAAGGCCAACGCACAACGGACCTTCGCCGAGTGGAAGGCGATCACCGATCCGGTCGAGCGCGCCGCGGTCGGCCGGGACATCCTGCCCATGCTCACCGCCGTGGCCGGCGCCAAGGCCAAGGCCACCCGCGAGGTGCAGGCCGCCCTCGGCGGGTAGCCGCCGCAACCCGTTCGCCAGCCCCCCGAGCCGCCGCCGGCCGGGGGGCTTTCGCATGCCCCGAAACGGCCCCCGAGCGGGTGAATTTTTCCTCGCGTACGCGAGCGCAGAAGGGGGGTATCTGTCCAACTCACCCTGAAATCAAGGCTCTTGACGTGGTTTCGGGTGATGTGTCACGTTCTGTCCCACCCGTTCCCGGGCCACCCGAGAGAGGACCCCCTGATGACCCAGACCCACCCCCAGCCGGTCGACGTACGGCTGATCGGCGGCGAGATCGCCGTCCGCGCCCTCGCCGAGTCGATCGCCGCCACCCCCGGCAGCACCCCGGCGTCCTACGCCCCCAGCCGCAAGGGGTCCGGCCTGCGCGCCTACCTGTCCGTGGTGGTCGACCCGGCCGCCCTGGTCCAGCCTGCCGACCCCGAGCCGAAGGTCTCGCCGACCGCCAAGGCCGACCAGGCCAAGCGCCGGCGCGACCTCGGCGGCGAGCTCGGCGCCCTGGTCCACGGCGAGCGGGCCCTGCGCACCGCGCCGTGGGCCCCGCCGCAGGTGGGCGACGTGCTGCACGTCCACTTCGAAGGGTCGGGCGCCATGCCGGAGTTCGGCGAGACGTACCTGGTCGAGCGCGACGAGTGGGGCGGCCTGGCGCTGCGACTGCTCGCGCTCACCCCGGACGCGCCCAGGTCGGCCGGCGCCTTTGCCGGCCCCGACCCGGACGACCCGCTGTTCACGCCGTGGATGGAGGCCGGCCCGCACCGGCTCACCCTGGTGCGCAACGGCCGGGTGGTCCACGACGGCCCCAACACCCTCTGACCAGCAAGGGAGAGACGACCATGACCCGACTCACCGAGTACCGCGAGGACCAGGCCGCCGGCCGCCTGCGCGTGCCGATCACGAGCTTCCGGTGGGCCGTGCACGCCGGCCTCGCACCCAAGCCCGACGCCGGCCCCGGCCGGTGGTCCCGCGCTGCCGTCGAGGCGATGGACCGCGCTGGCATCGCCTCGGCCACGCCCTACACGCTCAGCGGCAGCCAGGCCGCCGACCGGATCGCCCAGGCGATCGGCCGGCCCAACGAGCCGAGGCAGCGCGCCAACGTGACCGCGTTCGTGGTGCGCCGGCTGATCGGCCGCGGTCTGCTGGTCGACCTGTCCGGCAACCCGGACGGCTCGCTGCTGCACCCAGAGCAGCTCGCCGAGGTGTGCCGACGCGAGGACCTGGCCCGGCTGGTCGCCGAGGAAACCCCGCTCGGCCCCGAGCAGGCCGCCGAGCACCTCGGCATCCGCCGCGCCGACTTCGACCACGTGGTCCGCCTCGGATGGCTCGCCCCCGTCGAGCACTTCGAGGTGCGGTTCGGTACGTCGAAGGCCGGCGCCGTCTACGTCCCCGCGTTCCGCACCGTCGATGTCGACCAGCTGTTCGCGGCGCATCCGGAAGTGGACTGGTCGGCCGTGCGCTCCCTCGGCAAGGGCGCGCGCTCCCCGCTGACCAAGCTCAAGACGGCCGCCATGGCGAGCTGAGTCCGCAGGTCACCGGCCGTGCGGCGGAGTTGAGGACGGTCGCTCGGCGTGCTGGCGCGTCGACGCGCAGGCAGGCTGACGCGCCGTCACCCTTGCGCTACCGCCCCAACTATGCGCATAGTTGGGGCGTCGGGAGGCGCCGGGAATCCGGTCGAAGACCGGGCCCCGGCGTCTCTCGGCTGACCTGAATTCCTGCGGCCGTGGTGACTACCTCGGCCCTAAAGGAGGCATGGAGATGTCCGACACCATCACCGTCACCCGCCTCGCCATCCGGGGTTTCACTGGCGACGAGCCGAAGCCGGAATATGCCGGCGAGGGCGAGGACCGGCGCGCCTGGCTCGCCGCCCGTTACTACAACAAGCTCGCCCCGATCACCGCCGAGGGCGACAAGCTGTCCGCCGCCTTCGACGCAGCCCGGGCCACCGCCGCTCAGCTGTGGGAGGCCCTGGCCACCACCAGCACGGACCAGTGGCTCGCCGCGCACCACCGGTGGGTGCTGGCCGAGGCCGCCGTGACCGAGATCGGCGACCAGGTGGAGCTCTGCCACCGGTCCCACCGGTACACCGAGGATGGCCTGACGCTCAGTGATCACACCTTCGAGACGCTCAACGAGGCCATCAGGCAGACGCCGGGCACCGACTGGCCGGGCGGGGTGCGCGCCTACAGCGACGTGTTCAAGGCCCGCGAGCAGCGCAACGAGCGGGAGCGTCTGGCGGGCAAGACCGCGGCCCACGCCACTGCCCGCTGACCGGAAGCAGCACGATGGCAACCCAGAAGAAAGTCGACGCCGAACTGCGGATCAGACGCGCCGGCGGCACCGTCCGGCGAAACCTGACACTCTCCGCCTCCGCCGTCGAAACCGCGGAGGAGCTGGCCGAAGGCCGTTCACTGTCCTTGATCGTGGACGAGGCCCTCGCCCAGTGGAACGAGCGCACCCGCCGCAGCCGGCGCCGCACACCGCCGCCGTGACGACGTTCACCCGGTGGCTGCCCAGTACTGGGCAGCCACCGGCCAGCCGGTGGGTCACCATCAGGTGAGCGCGTAGGGACCATCGCCTACATCAGCAAGACGCCAGCGCGCTGACATGCCAGCGCGCTGGCGCGCCGAACGGCGGCCCAGACCTCTCACAGCCGGCCGCCCCACCCCAGAAAGGACCGCACCATGCGCGTTCGGATCATCAGCTTCGGCCACCTGCACGGCGAGCGCCCCGCCGAGGCCCACGTCACCGTCGACCTGCGGACCCACTTCCGTGACCCCCACTTCGACCGCGAGCTGACCCAGCTCACCGGCGAGGACCCGCGGGTCGTGGACGCCGTCCTGACCACCCCGGGGTTCGCCGAGGCGATCGACGCCGGCACCGCCGCCGTCCGGGCGTTCGCCTCGGGCCCGGTCGACGCCGACATGGTGGTGGCCGCCGGATGCGGAGGCGGGCGCCACCGGGCCTACGTCTACGCCGTGATCCTGGCCCAGCTGTTGGACGCCGAGGGCTACGAGGTGGTGGTCGAGCACCGCGACGTGCACCGCCCGGTGGTCGAGCGCACCGCCACCGGCGAGCGCATCACCGCGGCCGCCGTCGAGCCGGCCCGCGACAACCTGCCGGCCCCGATCACCGGCGCCGAGGCGGACGGCCAGCTGCGCGAGGACCTGCAGCTGCTCGCCCCGGCCGCCACCGCCGCGCTGCAGCTGCTCGCCGACGCGATCAGCAAGCGCGCCGCCGACCACGACGACGTGGTGGAGGCCATCAAGGCCGCCGGCCTGCACGAGGCCTTCGCGAAGGTCTTCGAGGCCGCCGCCGATTCCGTCTGGGCCCGGCACGACGCCCAGGGCGGCGACCCGTACGACCTGGACGTGCGCCTGACCGTCGACAACCTGAGCGGCGCGGCGGGCGACGTGCGCCGCGCCTTCACCTGGATCTGAGACCCACGCGACCCGACACCGAGGAGAGGCAGGCGATGGCGAACGACAAGGCCAACAACCCGCCGAAGGGCCAGTGCCGGCAGTGCTGGTACCACGCCTATGCCAGCCGCGAGGTGCACGCGCACCTCGGGCCGCGCGAGGACTGCCCGGACTGCGTGGACCACATGGTCAACGGCCACAGGGACATGATCGTCACGTAGCCGGCCCGGGCCTCACCGCCAGCGGGCCAGCGCGCTGGAACGCCAGCACGCCAGCAGGTTGGCGCGCCACTGCTCCGGTGGCCGAGCCAAGCGAGCGGGGCGCCCCGGCCCAATAGCCGGCCGCCCCGCCCCAACCCCAGGAAGGAACCGCCCCGATCGGGCCCGCGAGGCCGGCCGGGCGGACGAGATCCGGCTGCGCCAGGCCCGGGCTCACCTGGCCGAGGCGGTGCTGCGCTTCCACCACGGCGGCGGCCCCTCGCCCGAGGTCACCCGGGTGTGGTGACCGCTCATCTGGCGTCGACGCCAACGTGGCCGCGGTCATCTTCGCCATGACCCTGGTGGCCGCGCGGGCGGTGCAGCTGCTCGATCAGCTCCTCGTGCCGCACGCCCGTGACGTGGTCGACGGTGGCGGCCAGCACGTCCCGGGGCCCGGACGCCTGGGCCTCGCGGGTGAGCGCGCTCGCCTGGGCGGACAGCTCGTCGGCCGCGGCCGACAGCTCGCCGGCGACTTCCGCGAGGTAGGCCCAGCTCCCGCCGGTGACCGCGTTAGCGCAGCGCTGCACCAGGTCGAGCACGTGGGCGTACCGGGCGCCGGTCGCCCGCGCCGCCGGCGTCAGCTCGTCCAGCCGATCGCGGTCCATACCTCGACCGTGCCACGCCCGCCCGGCTACCGCCACCTGCCTGGGGCAACGCCCGGCCGGAGCGGGCCAGCGTGCTGGCGTGCGGGTACGCCAGCACGCCAAAACGCGGCGTCAGCGAAACGCTGACGCCGCGCGGGGGCCACGGGCGGGGTGCAGACCCTCGCCGCCGCTGGCGAACTCCAGCGCGACCTCCAGCGCGAGCTGACGTACGACGGGCTGCGGGCCGCTGAGGCGAAGGGCAGCAAGGGCGGCCGGCGCCCCGCCGTCCCGGCCGGGACGATCGGCGACGTCCGCACCGCGTACCTGGAGGGCAGCTCCATCGCCGCCCTCGCCCGCGACCACGGCGTCAGCCGCGGTGCCATCCGCACCGCCGTCGCCGACCTCCTGCCCGAGCACACCGCCGCCGAGGCGGACGGCCCGGCCCCCGAGCTGCCGGTCACCCTCGACATGCCGGGCAAGGTCGCTGACTTCCTCCGCACCGCCGAGCTGGAGCCCGCCGAACACGCGGTGCTCGACCAGGGCGTGGCCGTACGGCGCGGGCAGGGTTACACCCTGCGCGTCAGCGCAGTCCCCGCGGTGCACCGCCAGCTCCTCGCCCGCTGCCAGCCGCTCGACGGCGGCCACGGCCTCCCGGTGGTTCCGGCCCAGCGCAAGGCCCGCCGCGAGTACGAGAGCCGCGTCAGCTCCCTCGCGCCGACCGGACCATGATCGTTCTCACCGATAACCACGGTTCCATTGATCCCCGAGGCCGGATTTCCCGGGCCTGACCTGGGATGCAATCCTGGTGAGCCCGCCAGCAGAGGAGATCCGGTGTCCTTCCCCGCCCGGGCCGGCGCGGTCGCCGAGCTCGACCTGGCGCCCACCCGCGCCCCGGGACCGTGAGCAGCCGGCGGGGCCGGGCCGTGCGAGCGGGCCCGGGAGGCCGGCCGGGCGGCCGAGATCCGGCTGCGCCGGGCCTGGGCGAACCTGGCCGAGGCGGTGCTGCGCTACCACCACGGCGGCGGGCCCACCCCCGAGGTCACCCGGGTGTGGTGACCGCTCCCCCGGTGGCGGCGCCGTCGACAACGTGACCGCGGTCATCTTCACCACCACCCTGGTGACCGCCCGGGCGGTGCAGCTGCTCGATCAGCTCCTCGTGGCGCACCCCGGTGACGTGGTCGACGGCGGCGGCCCACCGCCACCCACCCGGGCGGCCGGGAACATCGGCGCCGGATCGTGCGCTAGCGGCGGGCTCGGCGAGCCAGCACGCTGGCGCGTTGGCCCGCCAGAACGCCAGAACGCGGTGTCAGCGGACTGCTGACACCGCGCTGGGTGGGGACGAGTCCGGCGTCAGCGCTTCGCTGACGCCGCCTGCTTGGCCGTGCGGGCGCGGGCGCGCTCCTCGATGACGGTATCGACGGCGCGGCGCCGCTGGGTCATCAGCTCCACCACCGCTCGCCGGGCCTCCTCCGCCTCGGCCGCCCGCGGACCGGTGGGCACCGGCAGGTCGGCCGGGTCGCTGGCAATGGCCAGCTTGTAGCGGACCGAGGCGAGCGTCTCGCAGATCGCGGCCGGATCGGGGATCTCCGCGGCACACCGGCGGGCCAGGATGCCGAAGTAATAGGTATGGTCGATGGCCTCGCCGGGCTTGCCGGCCGCGGGCCAGGCCTCGGCGGAGTCGAGCAGCTGGGCGGCCACCTCACGCACCCGGCCAGCATGGTCGACGGCCCACTGCTTCTCGGTCCGCTCGCGCAGCTCCTCGGCCCGGCGGGCGGCTACGTCCCCGCGGCCGGTGCGGGAGCTCTGCAGCAGGCGCTTGGCCCGCGTCTCCGCGCTCTGCCGGGTCCGCAGGTTCTGGGCCCGGGCAACCCGGTCCCAGCTCACCCCCCGCGCGCGAACGTCCCGGACCAGGCCCACCTCGAAACTGTCCAGCTTCTCGCGGGCCTCGACCAGCACGGTGAGGGCGGCCAGCAGAACCTCGTCCGGCACCGGCTCATCGCCGGGGCGGGAGGCGCGCCCGAGCTCGGCCATGGCGTCCTGCAGCAGCCGGAGCGCGGGGACGTAGGACTCGTGGCTGTACCGGCCGGCCAGCAGGGCGCGCGCTGCTTCGAGCCGGTCGAAGGTGTTCGTCTCATCCATGGTGTCAGCATTCCACTGACATGGAACTGGCGTCAGCATTTCGCTGACATCCGGTCCGAACGTGGCGCGCTGGCCTGTCCGCGGGTCAGCGGGTCAGCGGTCCAGCGCGCTGGCGGGAGCAACGGCGAAGGCCTTCACCACCACGGTGGTGAAGGCCTTCGCCGTGCTGGTCTAGCGGCCGCCGAGCTTCTGCTGCAGCAGCTTCTCCGGCGGATGCTTGGCCAGGAACAGCTCCAGCGCCTGCCTGATCCCCTCGCGCTTCTCGATCCCCAACAACTCGCACACGACGCCGAGCTTGGTCTGCAGGTCCTTGGGCGCGTACGTCGACAGGGTTTCCCAGTCAAGCTCGGCCGCCACAGGCGCGGCCTTGGTGGCCCCCGGCTTGGCCGCGGCCTTGCGGGCCGGCTTGCCGCCCGGGCCGCTGTCGCCGACGTTGAGCTCCTCGGGGTTCGCCGTGAGGGGCGTCCGCCCGGCAGGGGTCTTCTGGTGACGCTGGCTCACGCGGCGAGTTCCTTCCTGAACTTGATGATGCGGGCGGCCAGCAGGTCGAAGACCGCGGCCATCTCCTTGCCGGGGCCGGTTCCGTACAGCCGCAGCGGCAGCGCCACGTCGCAGGCGTCCTTGATGACGGCCCGCTCGTGGATCGCCTTGATCGGCTCCCCGTCCGGCCCCTTGGCCGACCAGACCAGGCCGGGGAACTGGTCGGGGATGGTGCCGAGGTGGAATTCGTGGCTGTTGAGCCCGGGCCGGTAGTGCGTGGGGACGACCAGTCCCACGTGCAGGTCGGGGTTACCGAGGGCCTCGGCCTTGCGCTTGATGAAGTCGGATACGCGGATGGCGCCTTCCACCCCGTCGTACTCGGTCTCGACGGCGAGGATCACCATGTCGACGGCCGCGAGGGCCAGCTGGGTGAGGTGGCCGAGATTCGGAGGGGTGTCGAACAGGGAGATCCGGCCCGCGTCCACGTCACCGATGGCCGTCTTCAACCGCAGGTGCGCGCCGGCCTCCAACTCCGTGATCCGATTTTCGAGATCAAAGCGGGCGCCGGCCACGCGGATTCGCTGGCTGTAGATGCTCTCCACCCGCCGCACCGTGCCGTCCGGCTGCTCCTCCGTCTCCACGCCCCACCCGCACGGCCGCAGCGCGTCGATCACACAGCCCGGCTCTTCGGCCTTGATCGCCTCGCTGATCGACACGTCCGAGGTGGTGGGCCGGGCGGCCAGGCGCCGGCTGGCGTTGCCCTGGGGGTCCAGCTCGTATACGTCGACGTCCTCGCCGGCCTCGGCCAACGCGGCCGCGGTGTTCACCACCAGCGCGGTCTTGGCACTGCCACCCTTGTTGTTGCACACCGCGATGCGCAAGCCATCCTTGCGTCGCCGGCGGCCGGTCCCCCGGACCGTTCTGCGGACCATCCCGTCACCTTCCTCTCCGTGGCCGTACGCCGTGGACACCATGCCACACGCAGGCCTGCGTCCACACCGGCGCCGCCGGTCCGCCGGGGCTGTGACCAGGGAGGATGATCCGCTCGGGCGTGCGGGCGCACTGGCGTGTCCGCACGTCAGCGCGCTGGCACGCACGTGCGCGGGCACGGAGAAGCCCGCCTCCCTGCTGCTCCGGGAGGCGGGCTTCGGTACGGGGGTCAGGCCACGCGCGGCACGAACCTCAGACCGGGGTCGGGCTCGGCCAGGGCGAGCTGGGCGTCCGCCTCGAAGGCTCGGCCGAGGGCCTGCAGCACCTCCATGCTGGGGTCGACGGCAGAGTCCTCGATGTCCTCGACCACCTCGGTGGCCAGGCCGGCCGCCTCGGCGAGCTGCTCGTGCGACCAGCCGCGGGCGGTGCGCTGCTCGTAGACGGCGCCGGCCAGCGCCATCCGCCAGCCGGCGGCGACGTAGGCCGGGTGCTCCTCCCACCCGCCGGTCGCCATCGACCACCGGGTGTGCACGTCGCTGGCCCTGCTCATCGCCGGCCCTCCTTCACGCTGCGGCTCCACACATCATCATGCTCCCCGGGCGCCCCGTGATGCTCCTCGCACGCCTTCCGCGCCCGGTAGGCCCGCTCCTTCGCGGGCCGGTCGTTGTCCCGCCGCTTGCGGAACGCGGTCAGCAGCACCGCGGCCGGCCGGTCCGGCGGGAACCAGTAGGTGATCCGGTACGGGCCGGGCCGCAGCTCCAACACCCCGGACTCCAGCCGCTTGGCGTACGGCTCGGTGAGCTCGCGGCCCTGGACGGCCAGCAGCTCGGCGAAGCGGAGCACGGCGGCGAACTCCTGGTCCGCGAGGGTCTCCAGCCACAGCCGCACCTCCTCTTCCACCTCGATGTCGAGCAGGTCGGCGCCGGCGGTCAGCTGCTCGCGGATGCCCAGCAGCCAGCGGTGCCTACGCGCGGGCGTCGCCACGGCTCACCTCCTGCAGCGCGGCCAGGTCCTGGACCACGATCTGCCGGCGCTCGGTGGTGACGACGCCCTGGCCCCGGAGCAACCGGAGGGTTCGCACGATCGCCTCGCGGGACGCGCCCGCCCAGTCGGCCAGGTCCTGCTGGGTCAGCGGAAGCCGCACGGCGCCCGTCTCCGCGTCGGTAGCGCCGATCTGCGGTGCCAGGGCGACCAGTTGCGCGGCGACTCGCTGGGCGACGGTGTGCGTGGCCAACTCCAGCCGCGCCTGGTCGGATTCGCGCAGCCGCCGGCCGATGATCCCGAACACCGCGGCCGCGGCCGCGGGGTGCTCCCCCACCAGCGCCCGGAAGTCGGCGCCGGCCACGGTGAGCGCCGTCACGCCGGTCAGGGCGATCACCGATGCGGTGCGCGGCGTGCCGCACAGGGCGGCCTGCTCGCCGAGGACATCCGGCGCGCTGCTCAGGGCGAGAACGATCCCGGCCTCGTCGGTGCTGTTCCGCAGCGTGACCTTGACGCTTCCGGCGCGCAGCATCACCACCTGGTCGGAGAGGTCGCCCTGGTGGAGGATGACCTGGCCGGCCCGGTATCTGACTTCGGCGCCGACGCCGTTCTCGGTGGCGAGGGCCTGCAGGATCGTGGCGTGCTCCGTCACCGGGTCGCCTCCAGCTCGCGCAGCGCGGCCTCCTCCGCGTGCTGGTCGGCCACGCTGCCGAGGGCGCCGAAGTCGACGCGCAGGCGCTGGATGGCCACGCGCCGGCGGGCCAGGTCGAGCCGCCGGTCGAGCGGGGCCGGCGCCCCGCGGCGGGCGGCGTCCAGGTACTCCTGGGTGAGGATGCCGACTTCGAGCATCTCCCGCTGCAGGCCGTCTGTGTCGGCCTGGGCCTGGCGCAACTGCCGCTCGCGCCAGGCCCGGTATTCCTGGTGGACGTAGCCGCGCGGGTCGGCCGTCCAGGCCGGCGCCTCGGGGCCGAGCGGGCCGAGGTGGCCGCCGCGGGCGCGGTCGTGCTCCAGCAGGGCGGTGGCGGTCTTCTCCGCGTTCTGCAGCGCCTGCTCGGCCAGGAAGTCGGCCGTCTCGCTGGACACGGCGTCGCGCGGGCCGGCCTGCAGCGCGCTGCGGTCGGACAGCGCGGCCTGGCGCAGCAGCCACGGGCGGTGGCGCTCCAGCCGGCTGCCGGTGCCGGTCAGGTCTGCGGCGATGTTGAGCAGGGCCTGGGTTTCGGTGATCTGGTCGGGCGCGTGCTCGTACGCCTCGGCCGGGGTGGGCGTGGTCACTGGGGCGTCTCCTGGCGGTCTCGGGCGGGTTCGGGCTGCGGGCGGTCGCACCAGCGGCAGGTGCCGGTGCGGACGGTGGTCCGGCCGCCGCAGTAGCAGCAGGTGCCGGTGGCGGTGACCGGGCCGCGTCCGGCCTGGCAGGCCGGACACAGGTCCTCCGGCTCCGGCGGGGCGAACGGGTCGTCCCACACGTCGAACGGCTTGTGCTTGGTGATCCGCCAGCCGATCCGCTCCGCCTGTTGCTGGGCAGTGCCTTCGGGGGCGCCGGGTGTCACGGTCGCGTAGAACGCGGCCAGGCACTGGGGGGTGTCGCAGCGCACGACGTGGATATGGACATCCAGGCTCACGGCCGGCTCCACGCTGCGTACTCGGTGCGGACGTAGGCAGCGAGGCCGCCGGGGGCTTCCCAGTGCGGGGAGGTGGGGCCGTGCTCGCCGCGCCAGGGGCCGGCCTCGGCCAGGTCCTCGCCGCTGGTCAGCGCGTCGTGGCGCATCAGGTCGTAGGCGTCCTGCGCGGCCGCGCGGGCCAGGCGGTCGACCAGCTCGGTGGCCTGGTCCTGCTCGACCGCGGCCAGGTGGGACCGGTCGGACAGGGCGGCCTGGCGCAGGCGGAACTCGCGCTCGGCGTCCGGCTCCAACCGGTCGGCCAGGAACTCGCCGGCCATGGCCAGGACCAGCGGCGCCTCGTCCAGCAGGTCGGGGGCTCCGGCGTAGGCGCTGGCCGGGGCCGGGGCGCCGAAGCCGTAAGGGTCGGGGGTCTGCATCGTGCCTCTTCCTCGTGCGGGGCCGCCCGGGCCGGGCGGTCGGCCTGGTGGCCGAGGACCCCGCCGTACCGCCAGGGCGGCCGGGACGGCGGGGAGTTCGGTCACCAGGCGGTCAGGCCCGGCGGTCGGTCAGGGCGAGCACGGCCAGGGTCAGGCCTCGGATCTGGTCGGCCACCTCGTACAGGCCGGGGTCGATGTGCTCGCTGATCGATCCCGCGCAGCGCAGGGCCTCGGCGCGCAGGTCGCGGACGGGCGCGGGACGCGGGATGCCGTTGCGGTGGACGTGGACCACCTGGGTCCTGCTGGTCAGGGCCTCGCCGATCTCGAACTCGTCGTCGTACTCCCAGCACCCGCCGTCCTCGAAGGTGGCCGACACGCCCCACAGCCCGCGCTCCGGGTCGACGGCCAGCAGCTCGGCGGCGATCACCCCGCCGGTGCCGACGCGGGGCGACCACCTGCTGCGCGAGGGTGTCGGGCCGGTCGTCGGCCGGCACCCACGGCGGGGTGCGCGGCGCCGGGACGGGGGAGCGGGGCGTCAGCGCACCCCCGGGCCCAGACCCCGCCGGCCGCTCACGGGCCCGGGGCGCCGGCAGGCGCCAGGTCGAGCTCGGCGACGGCGCTGGCCCGGGCGGGGAAGGACACCGGATCTCCTCTGCTGGCAGGGCTCACCAGGATTCCACCCCAGGTCAGGCCCGGGAAATCGGCCGCGCGGAGTCGGCGCGCTGGCGCGTGGACGCGTCAGCGGGCCAGCGCGCCGGTGCCGGGCCAGCCACCCGGGCTAACGAGCAGCCGGCCCGGCCGGGCACGGGCGGACGCCGGCCCCGGTCCGACGCGCGGAGAACTTCACACCCCCGACCAGGCCGGGCCCGTCTTTCCAGGTAGCGGCGCGAAGCGCCTTCCTTTCAGGTCTTTGAGCTCAACCACCATCGGCGCGGCGCCCCGGGGTGGACGGCTGGGGACGGCAGACGTGGATGCCGCGCGGGGGTGTGCACGGGGCCCCACCAGCCCGGCACGGGCCTGTAGGGCAAGGCAGGTGGGCCACCACAGGCCCCGTGCGCGGCCCCGCTCCGCTTCGGCCGCCCTCGGGCGGCCTTCCTAGACCAGGTTTATCTACGTAGATAAATCTGGATAGCCGGGCGCCCTCGGCGCCGCCGCGCTGCGGTTTATCTACGTGGTTTGTTCACTCTCTCGGATAGTTCCGACCCCGGGCGAGCTCGCGCACCCAGTGGCTGACCTGGTGAAAGACCGCCATCCGGGGAAGGGGCGGCCGGGCGATTTCGCGCTGCAGCTTATCTACCTAGAAACTTCTCCTCATGGGTTTGACTGTGCTGGCCCTGGAGCCAGAAGACCGCGCCGGCTTCATCGAGGCCGCGAACCGCCACCAGGCCGTCGAGCGCCGGTGGGTGGCGAAGGCCCGCAAGGCAGCCGACGAGTTGCCGACCCGGACCGAGCGGGCGGAGGCCCGGCGGGAGGTGCGCGCTGAGCTGGACAGCCGGCGGGCGGCCGGCGAACTGCTCGGCACCCGGGACCTGGTGCTCGCCTCGGCCCTGCGCCGGGTGCTGACCGCCCGCGGCCTGGCCGGCGACTACAAGCCGGTGCCGCCGGGCACCACCTCGCGCGGCCGGCCGATCGGCGACTCGGACCGCAAGCACGGCCACGTCCGCGGGTCGGGCGGCTACCAGGCCGACATGCGGGTGGAGCTCCCGGACGCGCTGGAGGAGCAGCTGCGCCGGGCCGTCTACTGGCACACCTGGGAGGTGATCGAGCAGCTGCGGCGGTGGGCGGACAAGTGGGGCGAGTGCCCGGAGATCCGCTTCCGCCAGGCCGCGGCCAAGGGTGTGCCGGCCGCCCTGGCGATGCTGGCGGCCGCCATGGCGCCGCGGGCCGACCGGGCCGCGTTGGAGGAGCGCGAGCGGTTGCGCGCCCAGATCATCACCACCGGCGACCTGCTGCGGGCCGCCGTGAAGCTGGCGGCCGCCGAGCTCCCGGAGGAGCTCCCGCTGGACCTGCCGGGCGGCGCGCAGGCCGGCTGACGCGGAAGCCGAACGGCCCCGCCCACCTGGTGCAGTGCCAGGTGAGCGGGGCCGTTCCGGCTCTACGGGCGAGAAATACCCACCCGAGGAATGTCCGGAATGCGAATTCGATTTACTCGCGCGCCATATCCACAAAACGCGAATAGTGACCCTGGAATGCCACAGTAATGGTTGACGTCGGCCCATTTCGGTGCTTTGCCACGATCAAATCGGCCTCGCCCGCCCGGGGCGACTCCTTTTCGTAGGCGTCTTCGCGGTGCAGCAGGATCACCATATCCGCATCCTGCTCGATGCTGCCACTTTCACGAAGGTCAGAGATCAGCGGCTTCTTGTCGGTGCGCTGCTCGGGACCGCGGTTCAGCTGCGAGAGCGCGATCACCGGCACTTCGAGTTCCTTCGCCAGGAGCTTGAGGTTGCGCGACATGTCGGAGACTTCCTGCTGCCGGGTCTCGGCGCGGCGGCCGCCGTGCTGCATCAGCTGCAGGTAGTCGACCACCACCAGGTCGAGGCCGTGGCGCTGCTTCTGGCGCCGGGCCTTCGCCCGGATCTCCATCATGGACTGGTTGGGGCTGTCGTCCACGTACAGCGGGGCGGCGGTCACGTCCGGCATCCGGCGGGCTACCCGCGCCCAGTCGTCCTCGGTCATGTTGCCGGTGCGCATGTGCTGCAGGCTGACCCGGGCCTCGGCGGACAACAGCCGCATGTTGATTTCGTCCCGGCCCATTTCGAGGCTGAACAGTGTTGCGTTCAGAGCCGCCCGAATGGTCACCTCTCGCAAAATGTCCAGGGCGAGGGTGCTTTTCCCGATGGCCGGGCGGGCCGCAATCACGACCAGCTGTCCGGGCTGCAGGCCGTTGGTCAGCGCGTCCAGGTCGGTGAATCCGGTTGGAACGCCGGTCAGGCCGGTGCGATTGCTGATCGACTCCATCAGCTCAATCGTGCCTTGCATGCTCTCCGAGGCGCGGATCACCTGTTCTTCGGTGCGCACGCGGGAGAGCGAGGCGACCTCGGCCTGCGCGGCGTCCACGATCTCGGCGACCTCCCCCTCGCCGGCGTAGCCCATACCGGCAATCCGGGTGCCAGCGCCCACCAGGCCGCGCAGTACGGCCTTCTCGGCGACGATCTCGGCGTAGTAGGCCGCGTTCGCCGCAGTCGGCACCGTGTTGACCAGGGTGTGCAGGTAGGACGGTCCGCCGACCTTCTGCAGCTCGCCGCGCTTGGTGAGCTCGGCGGCGACGGTGATGGGGTCGGCCGGCTCGCCCTGGTTGTACAGGTCGATGACGGCCAGGAAGATCGTTTCGTGTGCGGGGCGGTAGAAGTCACCCGCCTTGAGCTGCACGTCGACCACCTCGCCAATGGCGTCCTTCGACAGCAGCATGCCGCCGAGGACGGACTGCTCGGCGCTCAGGTCCTGCGGGGGCACGCGCTCGAAGTCCTCGGCGTCGCCCTTGCGTCGGGCCGGGCCGGGCTGGTCGACCTCGGGCCAGTCGTACGGTTCGCCGGCGTCCGGGGTCGAGGTGGGGGAGTGCTGCGCGGGTACGCTGGTCATCAGATCATTCCTGTTCGAGAGATGGGTGTGATCGGCGGCCGCCGGGGCCTGGCAGGGTTACACCGGCGGCCTTCGTGCTGTTCAGGAAGTCTCAGGCGCCCTGGCTCTGCATCAGGGCGTCGAGCGCGGCGAGCTGTTCGGCGCGCTCCGCTGACTCGGCCTCGGCGTCCATCACGCGACGCTTGGCCAGGCCAGCGGCTCGGCCACCGCGGTCACGGGTGCGCGCGCGCCGGCTGGACGGGATCGCCCGGGCGCTGCGGACCAGCAGATCCTTGATCTCCTGCGCCAGGTCCGGCGCGTCGGTCTCCTGGTCGTCGGTGTCGACCGGAACCTCGGCCACCTCGGGCGCCGCGAAGTCCGGGCCCGAACGGCAGATCAGGCAGCTGGAGGCCTCGCGGTTGGGGTGGAACTCGCAGGGCTCAGTGGGTCCAGTCGGCGGCTGCTCGCCAGCCGGCTCGCCGGCGGAGGCCGGACCGCGGTACCGCTTGAGCTCGCCGATGCGGTACTTGAGCGTGGCCGGGTAGGAGTCGACGGGCCGGGCGCCCTTCTTCTCCTCCGTCAGAACGGCCACCAGCTCGGGCCCGAGAGCCCAACCCTGCTCAGTGCAGACGCGCACCAGCAGCGGGGCAAGCCGGCTGGCCGGGCCGATGCCGCACTCCCACGCACCCGGCAGGTTACGGAGGAACTCGCTTGCAGCAGCCAGCCGTGCCTCGCGCTCAGCCTTCGCGGGGTTCTTTCCGTTGGCGGAGCGAACCCCTCCCCCTCCCGGTACGGCGTCAGCCGAAGCAGGCGGTGCCGTTGTGGTGCGGGGGGTAGGGGGGGTTTCCCCCTCCGGGGGGGTGTGGGGGGGTGCAGCCTCACCGCGTACGGCTACCCGGTTTGCGGTCTGACCTGCAGGAATGACCTTTTCACCGCGTCCCGGGTAGCCGGATGCGGCTGCACCGCGTACGGCTACCCGGTTTGCGGTCTGACCTGCGGAAACGCCATTCGTCGCACTATCGGACGGCACCGCTTCCCGGTACCCGGTTTGCGGTGTGACCTGCGACTTTGCGCGGGCCACCGCGTCGGCCTGAGCCTGCGCGCGGGCCAGCGTCTCGGGCGAAGTGGTGGCCTGGCCGTGGTCGGGGTTGTCGGCGGGGTCTTCGTACGCGAGGTAGACCACGGGGCCCTTGCGGCCGCCGCCGTTCTTGTGCGGGAGCTGGACACGGTGGATGTAGCCGGCCGCGATGATCCGCGCGAACGAGGCGTAGACGGCCTCCCGGCCGACCAGCACGTCCTCGCGCTTCGCCGAGACGATCCCCAGGCTCTGGAGCCGTTTCCAGACGATCTGAGGGGTGATCTCCTCACCGCTGGCGATGGCGAACAGCAGGTGCGTCAGGACCAGGTGGTCGAGGGCGTGCACCAGGACGCCGCCAAAGGCCATCCCCCGGAAGATCGTGACGGCCTTCGCCGGTGCGCCCCGCAGAACGGCGCCGAACTCTTCAATGCCGAACGCGTCCCCGGTCATCGAGCCACCTCCGCCGAGGCCTCGCTGGCCGCCAGCGATTTGGGGCGCGACACGCCACCCAAACGGCTGATCACGGTCCTGCTGCATCCGGCGGCCCCGGCGCCAGTGCTGGCCGGGGTCGGGCAAGTGAACAAGCGCATGCGCCAGTGCCTCCGATGTCGCAAAACTGGCGCGTCCTATTTCGGGTGCGGTTTTCCCAGGGCTGTGCTGCCGGTACCATGTAGGCAGCGCTGGGAAGCGGGTGAGGTGTCCCCAAAGGGGCCGCACACCACAGCTCGCAGCCGAAGGTCGTCTCCCAGTGCGACGACTTTTAAGGGAACTCGAACCGTCCGCCAAGATCAGACGAGTTCCGGGTTAGGCCCCCGCTGGCAGGATGCCGCGGGGGTTTAACTCTTTCCGGCCAGGCCGGACACAGCAGTACGTGGTGGTGTGCTGCGGTCACGCAACGATCACCGGCAGCCACCATACCGGGTCGCTCGGCTATTCACCGAGACGGTCGGTTTCCAGAGCATAGACCCGGCGCGTCGTCAGCAGGCCCGCCTCGGTGAGATCCTGCAGCGCGTCGGTGACCATCCGTCGGGTGAGCCCGAGCGTGTCGGCCAGGTCTTTGATCACCGGCATCAGGTCCAGGCCATCCCCCCGAGTGGCTCGCGCGGCGAGTTCCGCGTGTACCCGTTCGGCGTTGACGGAACACTCTTCCAGCCGATCAGCGACAGGCCCCGAACGGGTGATAGCCGGTTGGGTCGTCACGTTCTGGCTCCCTGCTCTCGGTGATGGGTGGGGGTGGGCTGGCCGGGGTTCCCGACCAGCCCCTGCTGGCTACTCGGCCGGCGGCAGGTCGTAGCTGTAGGTCGAGCTGCGGCCGTTGCCGGAGATGCTGACGCCGTACTCAACCACGGTGCCATCGGTGGTGGTCAAAACCGTGGACGAGACCTTGACGGCGGCGGGCAGCTCCAGGCCGAGCGCGGCGGCGTCGTCTTCCGTGGCGAGCCGGGTGTCGATGGAGTCCTGGCCGCTCACCGCCTGGAGGCCGGCCTGCAGTTCGAGGTAGCGCCAAGACCCGGCGGTGATCCGCTCCGGGACCAGCAGGTCGGGTGCGGCCTCGGCGTGGGCGCCGTCGTACCAGCTGGTGGAAGCACTGCGCGGCTTGCCGTCGGCGCCGTACGTGACTCGAACGCGCTTGATGGCCGGCGCGCCGGGCCCGATCCCGAGGACTGTGGCCACGTTGTCCGGGGCGGCGACCAACTCGGCGGAGGTGATCTTTGCGTACTCGCCCGGGGTGTAGATCCTGCCGGTTCGGCGCACGCTGAGCGCACGGTCCCGGCCGGCCAGGTGCGGGGGCTCGTTCACGACTGTGCCGCGGTTCCGGATCGAGGTGACCAGGCCCTCGGCCTGCAGCTGGCTGTAGGCCCGCCGGACGGTCACCTCGGACCATCCTCGCTCGGCCGCCAGGTCGACCTGGCGGGGGAGGATGCTGCCGGGCGCGTACGTCCCGTCAGTGATCTGCCCTCGGAGCTGGTCAGCGAGCTGCTGCCACTTCGGGATGGAGGTCATAACGCTCCTTTCGGTGTTGGCGTCGACCCACACAATACCGCTAACGGTGTCGTTATTGACAACCCCTCAGATGTGCGTCATCGTCTTCCATGTCGCCAGTCGGAGCGGGAAGCGACCCCGCGAAGGCCTGGCGAACTACCGCACTACACCCGTGCCAAAAACGGCGCTGCGGGTCAGGGAAGCGACCCCTAACCCGCAGCTCCCGGCAGTGGCACCCCTCACTCACGATGAGGAGTTGATCTACCGGTGCGTCCCATCATTCCGGGTTCCACCCCGCGGATCGAATCCGCCCCGCTCTTCTCGGCCACCTCGGTGGCCAGCATCGACGAGGTGCAGGACCTCTCCATCGCCCTCGGCGTCGACCTGTTCCTCTTCGCGGCCGACCTGATCGGTGAGTCCGCCGAGGAGAAGGCCGCCCGCCTGGACGCCGCCCGCGACATGCTCGCCGACGACCCGGCCGGCCTCTACCTCGGCGCACAGGCCGCGAACGTCCGCGACGAGGGCGTGATCATCCCGCTGCTCGTCCACGCCTCGCTGCGCTCCACCCACACGAGGAGGGCCGCGGCGTGAAGACCGTCATCAGCCCCCGCGACCTCATCCTCGGCGTGGTCACCCGCCTGCAGATCCTCGCCCCGGTCGGCCTGATCCTGTGGCTGCTCGGCGTGCAGATCAGCCCCCTGGTCCGCCTGGTCCTGGTCCCCGCGGTGCTGGCGATCCTCGCGGTCGACACCATCGCGCACACCGCCCCGGCCGGCACCGGCTACACCTTCCGCACCCGCACCAACGGCGGCGGCTCCTGATGGCCCGCCGGCCCAGCCAGCGCGCCAGCACGCGGACGCGCCAGAGCGCCAGCGCGCTGGAGACCCTCGCCGACCTGGCCGTCCTCGCGGCCGCCGGCTGGCTGACCTACCGCAGCATCACCCACGGCGCCTCGGTCCTGCCGTCGCTCGCCGTCGGCCTCGGGCTCTACCTGCTCGGCCTGGCCGGCCTGCGCTGGCTGCTGCGGGGTGGCCGATGAGCACCGACCCCGTGGCCGCCGCCGCCGCGCTCGCCCAGCAGGTCGCCGAGCACCAGGCCCACCTGGACCGCATCGCCGACCAGACCCGCGCTCTCGCCCAGCAGTCCGCCCAGCAGCCCATCGTCCTGACCGCCCCCCAGCCCGCCGGGAGCCCCCAGTGATCGCCATCTGCAGCCGCATCCGCACCTTCGCCGTGGACTTCATCACCAGCACGAACAAGACCATGATCTTCGCCGCCGCGTTCGGCGTCGCGTGGGCCGCTGACAGCGTGGTGGGGGACCTGGCCACCATCCGGCCGACCGCCGCCGTGATCACCCTGCTGGTCTCCACCGCCGCCGACCTGTGCGCGGTTGTCTGGTGGCGGTACTACGCCCCCGAGCTCCCCGCCTACGCCACCCGCGAGGACGCGATCGAGCACCTGATCGCCGTCGGGGTCGACCCGGCGGAGCTGGAGCTGATCTTCGACGTGAAGCTGATCGACTACGCCAAGCTGGCGGCCGCCGAGGACGGGACGGGGCCGGCGCGGTGAGCGCCTGCAGCCCCGGCGGCGACACGCCGAATAGTTCGTCCGACCCGGTGACCTCCCGAGTGATCGAGCGCGCGAGGATCATGCACGCGGCCAAGAGGACCGGCGACATCGAGGTGATGCGCCGGACCGCGATCGAGCTGCACACCACCTTCCCCGACACCCCCCGAGCCGAGGAGACCCGCACGTGACGATGTCCGATTTCTACGAGCAGCGGCAGCGCCAGAAGGCACAGGACCGCGCCGACACCCGCGAGGACAAGCGGCTCGAAGCCGAGATCAAGCGGCAGGCCGACGCCGACAAGGCCGAGCGGGAGCAGCAGCGCGAGGCCGCCCGGGCCGAGCAGGAGCGGCGCGACCGGCGCGAGGCCGAGCAGCGCAAGAAGCGCGAGAAGGCCGAGCGCGCCCAGCGCCGGGCCGACCAGCTCGGCCTGGCCAAGGCCTGGCTGGCCGCCGAGGCCGACACCGCGTTCAGCGTGGCGCTGATCATCCTCGCGGTGGTCCCGGCGATCATCTCCCAAGTGGGCGCCCTGTCCGGGAAGACCGACCCCGGCAGCGCCACCTCCCTGGCGCTGATGCTGGAGCTCGGCGCCTGGTCGGCGACCGTCGGCGCCACCCGAGCGATGAAGGACGGCCGGCCGGTCACCCCGTACCGGGTGGCGATGTGGGGGTGCGCGGCCATCGCGGCCGCCATCAACGTGGCGCACAACGGCGGCGTGCACGACTGGTTCGGGTGGGTCATGGGCGCGGCCTCGCTCGCCGGGGTGGCGTTCTGGGAGCTCCGCTGCGTCGGCCGGCACGGCACCAGCCGCCGCACGAAGGCGGAGCGGAAGGAGGCCCGCAAGCGCCGGTTGCACCAGAAGGAGCGCAAGCGGTTGCACCCGGAAATCTGGCACACCGCCGCCGGCATCCTGGCCGATGCGGAGTACGGCAGCATCACCCAGGAACAGGCCTGGACGCTCGCCCGGGAGATCCACCGGGGCACCAACGAGGCCGGCCTGACGCCCGCTCTGGTCGCGCTACGTGAGGCCTCCCGCAAGCAGATGGAGAAGGCCCGCGGCACCGTCGCGGCCGCCGCGGAAGCCGACCCGCTGTTCCCCGACACCGTTCCCGACGAGCTGCTGCGGGAGTTCCGCGGAACGTTCGGCACGGTGTACCGCAGCCCGCTCGGCAGCGACGCCGACGGCGACGAAGGCCCCTCGGACGGCCCGCTCAACACCGCCCCGAAGGCCCCTTCCGGCGGCCCTTCCGACACGGCGGGAGCCCTAGGGGGGAAAGAGAAGCAGGCCACCCGCGGCGGCCGCCGGGAACGCCTTCCCAAGCCGCTCGACCCGGAGCACCTGGAACAGGTGCGGTACGAGGCGATGAAGCTCGGAACGCAGAAGAAGACCATCTCCAACCGCATCGTGCGGAAGCTCATCGGCGGCGGTGAGAACGAGTACATCGCCCGCCTGACCCGGACCGTGAAGGGCGAGCGCGGAGAGCAGTGACCGCTCCCGCCAGCTCCACCAGGAATCACCGAACGTAACGACCGCTCGAAGCGGGGCGGGTCACCCGGCGAAGGCCTTCGGGGCCACGGGAAGGCAACCCCGCGAACCGCCAGAAGGAACCGTCAGCACCAGAAGGAGACGATCACCGATGAGCCCCACCAGCGCCCGACAGAGCGTCCAGGCCGTGACCGAGGAGCAGGTCCGCACGTGGCTGGAGCAGGCGGACGGCCACTACCAGCGGGCCGCCGAGCTCAACGCCGACCCCGCGTCCACCCGCCGCGCCGAGCTGGAGCTGGAACTGGCCCGGTACGCCAAGGAGCGCTCCGAGGACCTGGCCGACCCGGCCGGCCGCCTCGCGGCGGACCACACCACCGCGTCGTTCATCTGATCTCGCTCAGACAAACTCCCAGCTAGCCAGCGCGCCAGCCCGCAGACGCACTACCGCGCAGACGGGCAAGCGGCCCAGCGCGCCAGAACGCCAGCGCGCCAGCGCGCTGAGTACGACCCCGGGCCGGTGACACCGACACCGGCCCGGACCTCGGAACTTCCCCGCAGCGCTACAAGAAAGGCAGTGCCATGACCGATCTGATCGGGCGCCCCGAAGACGGGGTGTACGTCGCGGACGTGATCGACCTCGGCAAGCGGATGGGCCGCGCGGCCCGTGCGGCCGGGCTCGACACCTTCGGCGCCCTGCCGGAGCCTCCCGCCGACACGGTGCCCGCTGGCTACGGTCCGGTGGTCGGTCAGGTGGTGGTCGACGGCCAGGTGGTCGGCACGGTCGACCTGGCCGGCCAGGTGGTCGACCCCGAGGCCGACTGGGACGAGGACGAGGACCAGGGCGAGGCCGGTCCGGTGTCCTGGTGGGAGCGCGAGCACTGGCAGGTGATCCCGCCGGCCTTCGCCGGCCCCGAGCAGGCCAAGGCCACGATGCGCCAGGCCGCCGCGCTGGCCGCCAACCGCGCCCGCTTCCACGGCCTGCGGGTGCCGGTCTACGGCTGGCGGGTTCTGCGGGTGGCCGCCTTCGGCGCCCGGCACGCGGTCGGCGAGATGTGGCACTACGCGCTGGCCAGCGAGTACGCCGAGGAGATCCGCGCGGCCAAGCGGTCCCGGGACCGCGAGGCCATCGCCCAGGCCCGGGCCGAGCGCCGCGCGGTGATCCGCGAGCGGCTGACCAGTGGCCGCGCGATGGTCTGCTACGGCGCCGCGGCCGGCCTGCTCTGGCTCGCTGCCACGTACGGCCTGGTGGCCGCCGGCAGCCTGCTGACCACCGCGGCGTTCTTCCTCGGCGGCCGGGCGTACAGGTTGATGCACGAGGGGGACGAGCCGCTGCAGCTGCTCGACACCTACGCGCCGCAGGGTCCGCGGACCGACCTCGGCGCGGACCGGATCACCGAGGCGCTGGTCGCGGCCAAGTTCCTGGCCGAGGGCCAGTCGGTCAAGATGGTGGCGCTCCCGCTGGCCGATGGCCCGCACACCGCCCGGGCCACGTTCGACATGCCCGGCGGGAAGACCGCGGCCGCCCTGGTCAAGCCCGAGCCGGTCGAGGCCGTCGCCTCGGCCCTCGGCGTCGAGTCTTCCTGGCTGGACCTGGAGCAGGACGGCCCCGCGAACCGGGTGTCCATCTGGCTGACCACCCGCGACCCGTTCGGCGAGCCCCGCCGCTCCCCGCTGCTCGACATGGACCTGACCGCCGGTCTGGACGCCTTCGACGGCGGCGTGCCGCTCGCCTTCGACAAGCGCGGCCGCACGATCCGGCCCCGGGTGCGGGACTCGCACAGCGCCATCGGCGGCGCGACCCGCTCGGGCAAGGGCATGGGCATTGCCAACCTGGTGCTGGGCTCGGCGTTCGACGTGCGGATCAACTTCCGCAACGTCGACGGCAAGCCGCCGGAGCACTGGGCGTACGCGCCGATCTGCTCGACCATGTTCGAGCTGGACCCCGAGCGGCTGCTGCTGCTGCTTGAGGCCGAGATCGCCGAGATGAACCGCCGCAAGGGCCTGCTGCGCGAGGCCGGCCGCAAGCGCCTGACCACCGACCTGCTGCACCTGATGCCGGTGGAGCTGGTCACCGTTGACGAGCTGATCACCTACCTCGGCAAGCACGTGCCCGAGAAACTGCGCCAGGCCATTGAGGCCGCGCTGGTCGTACTCGCGGCTCAGGGCGCGTCGTACGGCATCCTGCTGGACCTGGCGACGCAGTACCCGAGCACCGACGTGCTGCCCGAGCTGATCCGCGCGAACTGCAGTTCCCGCTGGGCCATGCGCACCGCGAACTACACCGGCACGAACGCCATCCTCGGCGCCGGCTCGTCCGGTGCCGGCTACAAGGCCGAGCTGATCAGCAAGAAGCTGCGCGGCCTCGGCTGGCTGGCGATGGACGGGATCGACACCGTGCTCGCCCGTTCCTTCGTGATCTACGACGGGGAGGACGACACCCCCGACGACGTGTCCGTGCTCATGGCCAAGGCGGTTGACCTGCGCCAGCGGTACAACCGCCTGCCCGGCCAGTTCGAGGACCCCATCGAGCGGTACCTGATCAAGAAGACGGGCGTCTCCTCCGCCGGTGGCGGCCCCAAGGGCGACGGAACCCCCGGCATCATCTCGGCGGCCGCCGGGGTCCTCACCGACCTGGTAGCGGTGTTCGAGAAGGCCGGGCAGCCCGACCGGCTGACCACGGCCCAGGTCCTGGACGGCCTGGCCGCCTTGCGCCCGGGGGTCTGGTCACTGCCGGCGCTCTTCCCCGACGGACCGGTCGACCAGGCCGTGTATGTCCAGCGCGGCGGCACCGAGCTGAGCAAGGCCATCGCCGAGGCCCTGCAGGGCACCGGCCGCGCGCTCAAGTCCACGGGATGGACCTCGGGCGGGCGCGCGAACGGCTACAAGCGCGACGAGGTGCGTGCCGCCGCCGGACTCCCCGCCCTGACCGCTTCGCCCTGAAATATCCGCCCGTACGGGGCCCGTACGGACTGCAAAACCGCAGGTCAGGCGCCGGTACGGGGCCCGTACGGCCCCCAGGTCAGCCGGTACTCCGTACCGGGCCAGCCCCGCCCGTACCGACCCCGTACCGGGGTCTGACCTGCGCAAACGCGCCCCGTACCGGGCCCGTACGGGCCCACAAACCACCACATACCGCCCATGCTCCGAGAGGCAACGATCATGACCAGCCCGGCCCCCATCGAGCCGTACGACCGGCCGGTGTACGTGCCCCAGCAGATCCAGACCCCGATCCCGGCGGCGCCGGCCGCCTTCCCGGCGGTGATCCTCCCGGCCGCGGTGCAGCCGGCCGGCCAGCCGGTCGAGCAGGTGGTGACCGTCCGCCTGGCCAACGGCGAGGTGGTGCCCGCCTACCTGCAGACCCCCGCCCCGGCGCCCTTCCTCGCGCACCAGCAGCAGCCGGTCGTCATCGAGCGCGGCTCGGCCTGGCCGGCCCCCTCCCGCCGCGCGGTGGACGCCGTCCTGTGGGCCGGAGCCTTCACCCTCGGGTCGTGGGGGCTGAGCATCTTCGTGGCGGCCGTGGCCGCGCTGCTGCACGACATCGTGGTGCTCGCCGCGGTGGGGGCGGCCGTCTATGTCGCCGCCCCCTCAGCCCGGAACTTGATCACCCGCCGGGGCAGCGGAGTCTCGGGCAGCACCACGGTGATGCCGGGCGCCACGGTGAACAACACCACGGTGGTGAACATCGGCAGTGCCGAGGGCCGCAAGAGCCGGGCCCGGGTGAAGGCGAAGAACATCACCATCCGCGCCGGCCGCTGAAAGGGAGTGAGTTGACATGGGGTTTTTCAGTCCATCCGCGGTGAAGTTCCAGGGGCTGCTCAAGGCGGGCAATCAGCCGATCGCCTGCCCGACGTGCGGAACCACCGGAGGCCACACCCTGATTCGCCCCCGCCACCGTGGCGGGGCGCCCAGGGTCATGTGCGCCAGCAAGCAGCGCCACACCTTCACCCACCCCGCGATCACCGCCGAGGTGTGGGACAAGGTGGCCAAGGCGAAGTCCGGCGAAGTCCGACTCTCCGCCGGCGGCCAGGCCCTGACCGGGACCGTGGTCGACGGCCGCGATCCGAAGGCGAAGCAGGCCAAGGGCGGGGCCGGCAAGGGCACCGCGCCCACCGCGTTCAAGTCCGGCCCGGCCCCGGCGGCCGCCCCCGCGCGCCGGCCCGCCGGCAGCGGCGGGGTGGTGGCCGCGTTCGGCGCGGTCACCGCCGCGTTCAACGCGGTCAGCAGCGTGGCCAACGCCGCCAGCGCGGGTGCCGGCGCCGTGTCCTCGGTGGCCGGCACTGCCGGCCAGGGGCTCGGCATCGTGCGCGAAGGCGTCGCCGTCGCCCGCGACGGCGTCAAAGGCCGGATCGAGCGTGGCCGCGACGAGCGCCGGCACACCGAGGCCAACGCCGCGCGCGCCCACCAGGCCGCCACCAAGGCCGCCGACCACCAGGCCGCCGCGGCGACCCGCGCCGACCAGCTGGCCGCCGCTCAGGCCGCGCGGGAGGACCGGTTCCGCCGCGAGCAGGCCGTGCGCGACGACCGCGCCGCCCGTGCGCAGTCCGGCCGGAACTACCGGCTCACCCAGGAGGCACTCAAGACCCAGCGGGCCGCCCACCGGGCGGCCAGCACCGGCAGGCCGAAGAGGGTGAAGGCCAAGACGGACGCGCCGGCGGTCGACCTGTCCGACTACTCCTGACCGAGCAACCCAGCGCGCCAGCCTGCAGACACGCCAGCAGGCTGGCGCGCTGACGTCTGTGGACATCCCTGGTCGCAGGCGCCTCCCGTTTCGCCCGACGCCCGCCGTCGTTGAGTTGGGCGAGGGGAGGAGGCCTCAGCGAATGATCCGTCGAAGGCCTGCCGGCCCGGCCATCTCGCCGCCGTCCGGCATGGAGCCCGGCGCGCCGGAGGAGGCACTGCCGCCCGCGTCGCGCCCGCTCCGGGCCGCGCTGCAGCAGGGGCGGATCGCCCTCGCCGAGCAGCTCGCCCAGGAGCTCCAGCACGAGCTGGCGGCCGCGCACGGCGCCGAGCACCCCGAGGTGCTGCAGGTGGTCGAGGCCCGCGCGTACCTGGCCCACCTGGCAGGGCGCCAGGGCGAGGCCGCCCGGCTCTACCAGGACGCGGCCGCCGGGTGGGCCCGCACCGGCTCGCCGCGGTGCTGGCCGGCCACGTTGTGCGCGCAGGCCTGCGAGCAGCTGGCCGCCGAGCCGGTGCGGCCGCCAGTGGCAGGCCGGGCCGACCTGGTGCTGCAGCGCGGCCGCGTCGCCGCCCGGGCCGCCGCTCAGGCCGCTGGCCCCGCGGTGCACCGCGGCACCCTGGTGCTGCTGCTGGCCGCCACCTCGGTGGTCTTCGCCGCGGTCGGCCTGGCCGCCGAGCCCGGCAGCGAGCAGACCGCCGGCCCGGCGCTGGAGCTCACCACGTCGGTGGTCGGCCAGGCCCTGCAGCACGGCCAGCCGAGCTCGGCGCCGACGCCCGCCCCGCCGCCGGTTCCGGTCGCCTCACTGACCGCCGAACCGCCGAGCGAGCAGCCCGACGACCAGGACCCGGCCGACGCCGGCGCGGCCGAGGCGCCCCCGGCCGGTCGGCCCTCGCACCGTCCCCGGCCGGCCCGGCCGATGTCTCCAGCCGGGCCGTCGGCGCCCTCCCGGTCGCAACCGCAGCCGGCGGAGCCGCCCCAGCTGGCCGATCCGTGCGCCGCGGCCCGCGAGTACGGGCACCTGCCGGACAGCGTCATCGCCATGTGCCACCAGGCGTACGGGCGCTGAGCATGGCGAGCGCCGGCGCGAACGTGTCTGCGGCCGGTCGGCTCGTGCGGGGCCGTGGCCGGCCCCGCTCGAGCAGCCCGGCCCGTTGGTGGCCGAGGCCGTGCCCGGCGGCCCGCCTAGCGCTGTCAGCATTCCGCTGACAAGGGTGGAATGCTGGCGCGCCTGCAGTTCAACGTGCTGGCCTTTCAACGTGCTGGCACGTCTGCGTGTCCAGCCGCTGGCCCGCTCACCTGCTGGCGCGCTGTCCTTTTCGTACGGCGAAGGGCCCGTGCACCGCGAACCGGTGCACGAGCCCCAGGTGAGCGCCCCGTCCGATGCGAACGTCAGACGGACTCGGGTTCGAGATGGCGCAGCATGATGGCGTACAGCGGGCTGTCTTCGAACGGGCGCTCTTCGCCCACCTTGCGGTAGCCCCACGACTCGTAGAGCGCCTGCACTTTGGGGTGCTCGGTGTCCACGGACAGCACGGCCAGCGCCTCGGGCCGGTCGGCCAGCAGCGTCTCGTGCAGCTGCTCGGCAACACCCTGCTTACGCCAACGGGGGCGGACCATCAGCTCGGAGACACCGAACGTGGCGGTGCGCGCGGGCGCCGGCGTCACGAACTGACGCCACCACTCCCGCCCTTCGGTCAGCGGGGCGCCGTAGGCGTACCCGACCGGCTCTGTGCCGTCGTAGCCGACCACGCAACTGAAACCGGCCTTTGTGCTCCAATGGTCCACGAACCACGCGAAGCGCTGCACGAACGGGTCGTCGCGGCGGTCGGCGTAGGCGTCGGCGTGCACGTCGAGCAGCAACTGGCGGAAGCCGTCGGGCAGGCTGCCGTACTGGTAGTGGCGAAGCTCTATCGTCACGAGCTGGTGGTCCTCTCGGTGCGGATGCGTTCGCTCCACTGCTGGGCGGCAGCGGAGCCAGGAGCGATGCTGATCAAACCGCGGTGAAAGTCACCCTGCATGGAACGCAGGCGCCCAGGCAACGGGGCACCGGCCATCAATTCCCGGGCCTCGGCCGCCGTCGCGCACGCCTGCTCGATCTCGTCCTGGTGCAGCTGCGCGAGCGCCAGCCGGGTGGTCACCATCGCCCGGTTGCGCCGGAACTGCTCCGGGAGCCGGGACAGGGACCGATGGCAGGAGCCTTCGGCGTGCTCCGGCTTGCCCAGGTGGTCGAAGACGATCGAGGCCAGGCCGTCCAGCTCGGCCTGGCCGTAGAACGCGAGCCACGACGGCCGAGGCAGCGCCAGGTCGGCGCGGCCCAGCGCGTCACCGGCGTGCCCGAGCGAGCGCAGCGCCGCTTGCCGATCGCCCACACCCGCGTAGCCGACGGCGACCCGGGCATGGGCGAGCGAGGCATACAGCGGGTCGCGGCGGGTGACGCCGCAGGCCTGCGCGGCCTGAGCAGCGGCCACGGCCAGCGGATAGCGCTGCTGCTGGTAGGCCATCAATGCCGTGGAGTTCCACACCCGCAGCTGCAGGCTGGTGTCCTTCGCCAGGCCGGCCAGCGTCAGCGCGCGGTCCAGGTGGCGCTGGGCACGGTCGAACTCGCGCCCGTCCACGCACGACCATGCCGCCGTGGTCGTGTAGTCGGCCGCCACCGCAGCCAGGGCGCGGCGCACCCGGTCGCTGGCCGGACGCTGCTGCAGGTCCTCGGCCATCTTGGCGCCGGCGAGCGCGGCCTGTTCCAGTTCCGCGTGTCCGCCGAGCTGGTCGTCCAGGGCGTTGAGGTTGTCGAGCCGGGCGCGCAGCCGCTCGACATCCGACATGCCGACCTGCGAGCGTCCGGTCAGGCCCGGCACGACGACGGCCGCCACGGCGGCAGTGGAGATGAACGTACGGCGTTTCACGGGCTGCTCCGGGTGGTGCTGAGGGCGCGCGGCGCCCCGCGGGGTGAAACCGAGTCGCTCGGGCGGACAGCCGAATACTGCCTCGATACAGACCCGCTGCAGAGTGTTCGGCCACCGAGTGCGGCCGCTGGTCCAGTCGGTGACGGTTCGCTCGCAGATGCGCCCGTAGCGGCCTGTCAGCTTCTCTGCCTCGCGGTTGACCGCGTCGGCCAACCCCGCGTTCGTAAGGCCCAGTTCGCGCATCGCGGCCCGGAGTTCTTCGTTCGCTGCCACTAGCTCAACGTAGCGCCGCGCCTACGGAGAGCGCAGGGAGAATGGCAATGTGATGGTCAAAACTTCCTGGCGCGTGCGTGCGGGAACCGGCCTCTTTGTCCTTACAGCCCCGCCTGATTGGCCGTTGACTGGTTGTCGGCTGCACGAGCGGCCGACCCCCGGCGGGCCTGCCGCCTGCGCGCGCATTGCATCCCCTGGCGCGCGGCGGCAGGCCCGTATCCGTCTCTCCGTTCGGAGGTAGGCCGATGCCCCCCGCGCGCCGCAGCCCGACCCCGTCCGCCAGCCGTCGCCCCCGCAGCGCGCCGCCGATGTGCGAGGGCGGACGAAGCCGGAGGGAGGCCTGGCTGGCCCAGCCGACGCACCAGTGGATGACGCCCGGCGCACTCGCCGTTGCCCCGTACACGACGGCCCCAGGGTGGCCGGCGGTCGAGGTGCTCGGCGAGATCCAGCAGGTCGGCACGCACCCCTGGCGCGAGGACGAGATTCCCCGCGTGGTGTTCCTGCGGCCCCCGGGCGGCGGCATCGAGTGGACGGCCCGGGTGGACGAGGTCAGGCAGCCACCGGCCGCGCTGGCCGCGGCCGCCGACGGGAAGTGACCGCCGTGGACACCGCCCCCGCCCACGCCGCGCCGCACCAGCTCGCCCAGCGGCTGCTCGCCCAGCCCTGGCCCGAGTGGCTGGACGACCGCCCGGCCGTGGTCGTCCCGCAGCCGGCCGACCGGCCGGCCCGCCCGATGCTCGCCGTCGACGGCTGGTCCATCCACCGCCCCGACCCCTCGGCCGACCCGGCGCCCGGGTGGGAGGCGGTGCTGGACGAGCACCTGCTGACCGTCACCCGCCCCGGCGGCGAGACCTGGTTCACCGGGCAGCTCCCGCTCACCCGCGAGTGGCGCCGCAGCGTCCGCAACCGCGGCGAGATCACGCTGATCAGCGGCCCGTTCGGCAATCTCGGCGGCTTCACCGCCGCGGCGACCAGCGGCCAGCTGCAGCTGGTGACCGTTGCCGCCCGCTTCGCTGGCGGCACCTGGTGATGCCCGCACCAGCCCGCGCACCGCTTCGTTGACCACCACGGCCGCCCCGCCGCGGTCCCGCACCCACCCCCGAGCTCTGGGAGCACCGTTGAGCACCACGACCACCACCGTCGGCGCCATCGCCGAGGCCTGCCGCGCACTCGACATCCCCACGGCCGAGCAGGCCACCCTCACCGACCTGCAGACCCAGCTCCAGGCCAAGCACCCCCACCTCGGCGACCGGGCGCGCCGACTGGTCGACCACGCCGGCATGATGCTGGGCACCGTGCTGTGGGTCGGCGTCGACGGGGAGACCGGCCGCGAGGGCCTGGCCGACGTGCTGGACCTGGTCCGCCGCGCCGGCGCCCTGGTGCCCGGTGGCGCCGGCTATTTCGCCCGCGCCACCGGCGGGTTCGGGTGCGCGCTGTGCGGCCGGACCGCGCCCGAGTCGGTCACGGCCGACGACATCGCCGACTGGTACGACGGGCATGCCGATATGTGTGACCCGCGTCTGCCCGCCCGGCGGTAGACGCCGCCAGCCCCAGCCGAGGCCCCCGCTGCCGCAGTGGCGGGGGCCTCGGCGTGCCTGCACGTCAGCACGTCAGCGCGCCAGCTCAGACTTGTGGGTGGTGCTCGGGGTGGGTGGTGGGGTTCGCCGTTCGGGGTGGGGGTGGGTGGGTTGTTGAGAGTGTGGTGGGTGGTGGTGGCTGGTGGGGGTGGGGCGGCGGTGGGGTGGGGGGCTGCCGGCTGGTGGTGCCGTGGGTGGGTGGGTGCGGGTAGTGGGGGTGCCGTGGGTGGGCGGGCTGGGGGTGGTGTCCTTCCGTCATCGGCCTGCGGCCGATCCGGCAGTGGGCTCGCCTGGTCGTGTGAACGCGCTGTGCGGCTCCGGTTGGTTGGGTG